>NYYE01000030.1 GCA_002686655.1 Crocinitomicaceae bacterium
CTTTCTGCTTACAAAAAATTTAAAAACACCCAGAAATCATTTAAAATTGCCAACTCTGGATTTAAAAGAAAAATAAAAGCTTCTTTCTAAATTGAAATTATTTAAGTTGTTAACTTGTGTTTTTTCACGTACTTTTTTTATCTTATATGCAAAAAAACTAATCAATGCCTAGATATCATCAATTAGGAAATATTCCACATAAACGCCACACAGCTTTTAGAAAAAAAGATGGCAGCCTATACTACGAGCAATTATTTGGAACTATTGGTTTTGATGGAATGTCATCATTGTTATACCATACACATCCACCAACTGCTGTTAAAGAAATCTTAAGCAGCACAGACATATCTCCTAAAATTGCTGTTGAAAACAATATGCAAATGAGAGCCCTCAAAGGGTTTAACATTAAAGGGGAGAAAGATTTCTTAATGTCAAGAGTCCCTGTTCTGACAAATTCAGATGTAACCATTCATCTGGCTAGCCCAAACAATATAAATGATGGATATTTCTATAAAAATTCAGACGCAGATGAAGTTGTTTTTATTCATAAGGGGGAAGGAGTTCTAAAAACTCAACTAGGGAATATCAAGTTTTTCCCCGGCGACTATTTGGTAATTCCAAGAGGAATAATTTATACTATCAACTTTATAAATAATGATAATAGACATTTTATAATTGAATCTAATCATCCTATTTATACCCCTAAAAAATACAGGAATTGGTTTGGTCAACATTTAGAGCATTCACCTTTTTGCGAAAGGGACTTAAGGGTTCCATNGAATTTAGAGACTCATGATGAAAAGGGGGATTTTTTGATCAAAATAAAAAAAGAAGGTTTTCTGTACGATTACATTTATTCTTCCCATCCTTTTGATGTNGTTGGTTGGGATGGNTANAACTATCCCTANGCCTTTTCGATTCACGACTTTGAGCCTATAACTGGAAGNGTTCATCAACCACCACCTGTTCATCAAACATTTGAAACACCGGCTTTTGTAATTTGCTCATTTTGTCCGAGATTATATGATTATCATCCTGAGGCTATTCCAGCTCCNTATAATCATAGTAATATAGATTCAGACGAAGTTCTTTATTATGTTGACGGTGATTTTATGAGTAGAAATGATATTGAGATTGGTCAAATTACTTTACATCCTTCAGGAATCCCTCATGGTCCTCATCCAGGTGCATATGAGAGAAGTATAGGTAAAAAATCAACCGAAGAATTAGCTGTTATGGTGGATACCTTTAAGCCCCTTAAACTTACTATTCAAGCATTAGATTTAGAAATCAAAGACTATTATAAATCATGGATGCATTGACTATATTTCAATAAATGGAAAGAAAANTAGATAATANTAATGATGGTTTAGAAAAAATATTTGAGGGAGCTCAAGATTTTTTACCGCTTCTAGGTACCGATTATATTGAGTTTTATGTTGGTAATGCTAAGCAAGCAGCACATTTTTATAAAACTGCATTTGGCTTTCAATCATTAGCATACAAAGGTTTAGAAACTGGATCCAAAGAAAGTGTATCATATGTTGTTAAACAAGATAAAATTAAACTGGTATTAACNACTGCCTTAAATAGTCAATCANCNATTGGAGAGCATGTAAAAAAACATGGAGATGGGGTGAAAATTATTGCATTATGGGTAGAAGACTCCAAAAAATCATACGATGAAACTATTAAAAGGGGGGCAAAATCTTATTTAAGCCCCACTACCGAAAAAGACGAATTTGGAGAAATAGTGAAGTCTGGAATATATACTTATGGAGAAACAGTACATCTNTTTATAGAAAGAAAAAATTATTCTGGAGNTTTTCTTCCNGGATTTATAAAATGGGAATCCGAATACAATCCTCCTCCAGTAGGNTTGAAATTTGTCGATCATATGGTAGGTAATGTTGGGTGGGGTGAAATGAATACATGGGTGAAGTGGTATGAAGAAGTTATGGGCTTTGTAAACTTTTTGTCTTTTGACGATAAGCAAATTCATAGCGAATACTCTGCTCTAATGAGCAAAGTAATGAGCAATGGTAATGGCAGAATTAAATTCCCTATTAATGAGCCAGCAAAAGCAAAGAAAAAGTCTCAAATAGAAGAATATTTAGACTTTTATGAGGGAGCAGGGGTTCAGCATATTGCTATTGCTACAGATAATATTATTGAGACCGTAAAAAAATTAAAAAGTCGAGGTATAGATTTTTTGTCTGCTCCTCCCAAAGAATATTACAGAGAAATCCCTAAAAGATTGGGAAGTCACATGAAGATGATGAAAGAAGATATNAGCGAACTTCAAGAACTAGCTATTTTAGTAGATGCTGATGAAGAAGGGTATTTACTTCAAATATTTACAAAACCTGTTGAAGACAGACCAACACTTTTTTTTGAAATAATTCAAAGAATGGGAGCAAGAGGCTTTGGAGCTGGAAATTTTAAAGCTCTTTTTGAGTCTATTGAAAGAGAACAAGCTAATAGGGGAACATTATAATTTTTATATGGATTCAGAGCTAAANAATAAAATTTTAAAAACTCTTTCTGAAAAAGGGTTAAATACTGAATCTTTCTTAGAGGGTCTTAAGAGTGTAAAACCCCTTACTTATTGGGATTATATTCAAACTGAAGCGCTGCTTGGNTTACAGANACAACGAACCGATCAGCCAGATGAGATGGTCTTTATNGTNTATCATCAAATTAATGAACTTCTTTTTAAAATGATTCTTTGGGAANTTGAGCAAATTGCATTCAAAGAACAATTAAAAGCAATATTTTTTGCAGAAAGATTGGAAAGGATAAGCAGATACTTTGATATGTTATGCAGTTCTTTTAAAATAATGAAAGATGGAATGGATCTGGAGCAATATATGAAGTTTAGAAAAACATTGGCTCCAGCTAGTGGCTTTCAAAGTGCCCAATATAGAAAAATAGAATTTGCTAGTACGGAACTTATCAATCTAATAGACTTTAGATTTAGAAAAACCATAAATAGGAATACGCCATTTAGACATGCNTTTGAACATCTTTATTGGCAAGCTGCTGGAAAAAATCATGAGACTGGTCAGAAAAGTGCCATGATTAGTCTTTTTGAAGAGAAATATATGGAAGAATTCATTGATTTTATGAAGAAATACAATCATAAAAATATTTGGAATTTATTTGAATCTCTTCCNTCTAAAGAAAAAAATAATTTAAGTCTAGTTAACGCAATGAGGCATTTTGACCATACCGTCAACATTAAATGGGTGATGGAACATTTTAACACAGCTTCTAAATATTTAGATGGAGCTAATAAANTTGAAAAAGCTACTGGTGGTAGTGATTGGAAAAAATATATGCATCCNAAATATCAGAGAAGAACATTCTTTCCAAAATTATGGACTAATGAGGAAATGAAGAATTGGGGTGAACAAAACTTAGAGACTCATAAAATTCTTAGTAATTTTGATAAGTTAGTTTTTTAGATTATGGAAGAGGAAAAAAAATTAGTTCAGTTTCAACAAAAAATTGATCAGGATATCAAAATAGAGCCAAGAGATTGGATGCCTGAAAAATACAGACAAACCCTAATTCGTCAAATTTCTCAACACGCACACTCAGAAATTATTGGAATGCAACCTGAAGGAAATTGGCTTACTCGTGCTCCAAGCCTAAGAAGTAAAAAAATACTAATGGCTAAAATCCAAGATGAAGCTGGTCACGGGTTATACTTATATTGTGCAGCGGAAACCCTTGGAGTTAAAAGAGAACAATTTTTGCAATGGTTACATGAAGGTAAGGCTAAATATTCAAGTGTTTTTAATTACCCTACACTAACTTGGGCTGATATGGGTGCTGTGGGATGGTTAGTAGATGGGGCCGCAATTGTTAATCAAGTTTCATTGCAGGGTACATCTTATGGTCCCTATGCAAGGGCTATGGTTAAAATATGTATGGAAGAAAGTTTTCATCAAAGACAAGGATTTGAAATTATGGTTCAATTGGCAAATGGGACCAAAGAACAGAAGGAAATGGCTCAAGACGCTGTTAACAGATGGTGGTGGCCATCAATTATGATGTTTGGTCCACACGATTCAGAGAGTGCGCACTCTAATCAATCTCTTAAATGGAAAATAAAAAGAGAATCTAATGATGCACTAAGACAACGATTTATTGATAAAACTATTGAACAGGGACATCATTTAGGACTAACATTTCCAGATCCCAATCTTAAATTCAACTCTGAAACAAACCATTATGATTATTCACCAATTGACTGGGATGAGTTCTGGAATGTAGTTAAAGGTAATGGNGCTGGTAACAGACAAAGACTAAACCATCATATTAAAGCTCATGAAGATGGAAAGTGGGTAAGAGAGGCAGCANTAGCTTATGCTAAAAAATCAAATTTAAAACAGAAATCTGCTTAAAATGAGTGATGAAGATCAAGGTATATTATGGGAAGTTTTTATTCAAGTAAAGGCTGGTCGGCCTTTTAAACATGTCGGAAGTTTACATGCATATGACAAAGAAATGGCTATGAAAGCTGCAAGAGATCTTTACACAAGAAGGAATGAAGGAAATGGAATTTGGATTGTAAAAGCTGAGAATATTATATCCTCTGACATAAATGATGGAGAATCATTTTTTGATCCATCAAATGATAAAATTTATAGACATCCTACTTTTTATAAAATTCCAGATGGGGTAAAGCATATCTAATGAATGATAAAATTTTTGACTACTGTTTAAGAATCGGAGATTCCTCTTTAATATTGAGTCATAGAATTGGAGAATATTGTAGTAAAGCGCCTTTATTAGAAGAAGATTTAGCTATTACAAATGTTGGGTTAGATTTATTAGGACAAGCAGAAAGTTTTTTGAATTATGCTGCCGAACTTAAAGGCAATACTACTGCAGACGAACTAACTTTTAAAAGAAAGGAAAAAGATTTTCGTTGTTTACATTTGGTTCAAACTCCAAATATTGATTTTGCNTTCATATTAACAAGGCAATTTTTAATAGATTGTTATCATCAAACATTATTTAATCAACTTGTTAATAGTCAAGACGAGAGAATATCAGGTATTTCAAAAAAAGCCATTAAAGAAATTAATTACCATTTAAAAAGGAGTACTGAATGGATTTTAAGATTAGGTTTGGGNACTGANCATAGCAACCAAAGATTACAAAATGCAGTTAACGAACTGTGGATGTATANCGATGAATTATTTATTGATAATGAAACTGATATTCAAATGGATAACTTAAATATTGGTCCACTAAGTAGTAGTNTAAAAAAANCATGGGAGCAATTGGTAATGTCTAACTTGAGCGCTGCATCTATAGATATTCCTGAAGCAAATTTATATAGTTTGAAATATGGAAAAAATGGATTTCACACTGAATATCTTGGATATATATTAGCTGAAATGCAGCATCTTCCATTGCTTTATCCAGATGCTACTTGGTAGCAGATTTATCTTTTAACTCTTTTAATTTAACATAACGCATAAATACTCCCATACTAGAAAGCTTGCAAACAATATATCCAGTCTTTCCNTCTAAAATTCCNCCTCTAAAAATGAAATCTCTTAAAAACCTAAAAGTTGGCTTTATAATAAAGTGAAAAAAATTAGGATTGTTTACTTTCTTAAAATGATCTTTTGCGCTCCAAGAAGAGTATTGATCCCATTTTAATAAATAATGAGACATACTTTTGAAAGTGAAATGTAAAATGGGGCTTTTTAGTTTTCCAACTTTAGAGGGGCTTTCAATTTCCGCATGAACTTTTTTATCCTCATATCTACAACTTTTATGAAAAAGTCGGATGACTTTATCTCCCTGCCACCCAGAGTATTTAATTTTTTTNCCCATAAAATGATTGGTTCTGTGTATCCAATAAGATTGGTATTTTGGATTTGTCTTTTTCCAATTTAGAATTTCTTCTTTAAGAGCATTACTTACTCTCTCATCAGCATCTAGTAAAAAAACCCAGTTATGTTCTGCTTGTGGAATGGCCCAGTTTTTTTGAGAAGCAGAGTATTGATATTCTCTTTGAATTATTTTAACTCCTNATNTTTTAGCAATTTCAATAGTATTATCGTTGCTGAAAGAATCTACAACAATTATTTCATCAGCCCAAGAGACACTTTTTATAGCTTCAGAAATATGCTCTTCTTCATTGAATGTTGGTATAATTGCAGAAATCTTCAATCAGTAATTTTTGTTTGACAAAGGTATGATATTATGATATTTTTGTTCAAATATTTGGGAAATAACCAATGTTGAAAGTAATATTACATTTTTAGAATAAGAATAATGAAATACAACTTAAGCGAAATNACAGAACTAATCAAAAATAGAAGAACTATTTATCCAAAGTTTTTTACTTCTAGAAAAGTACATAAAGAAATAGTGGAACATCTNTTGAATAATGCTACTTGGGCCCCAACACATGGGAACACACAACCTTGGAGATTTAAAGTCTATATGGGAGAAAGCANATCTAAGTTAAGTGATAAGCTAGGAGAGTTATATAAAAAACTTACTCCAAAAGAGTTGTTTAAAGACGAAAAATTTGAAAAAATAATTGCAAGGCCATTTCTTTCATCTGTATCAATAGTCATTTGTATGGAAAGAGGTGGGAATGAAAAAATACCAGAAATTGAGGAGGTTGAAGCTGTTGCATGTGCTGTTCAAAATATATGTTTAACTGCTACAGCATATGGAATTGGATCTTTTTGGTCAAGTCCTAAAGTAATTTACGATAACGAAATGAACACTTTTTTAAAGTTGAAGGAAAAAGATAAATGTTTAGGTATTCTATACCTTGGATATCCTTCAATAGATTGGCCAAAAGGACAAAGAAAACCTATCGAATATTTAACAGATTGGAATGAATAATTAATTTATGGACAATATAGATGAAGGAATGATCAAGCTAACAAACCACAAAGATCATCCGACTAACAAAGCCTATAAAGTATTTTTCTTTTATAAGGAAGAACAATCCGAATATTTTAAGAGTATTCTTGAAGAAGAAAATATTTTTTTTGAGTATGGTGAAGATGAGAATAGAAAAGGGAAAATATTTTTATTTGGAGTTAGAAAGACTGATAATTTAAAAGTCTCAGAACTAAATTATAAAACCTTAGGTAAATTTAGAGATCCATTTATAAAACAAAAATGGGCTCAATATCTTGTTATCTTACTAAGTTTTTTTATTGTCCTATTTGCAATAATTTCATTTTATAAAAACAAACAAATATTTTGAAAATAAAAACTTTGACTCTAATATTAACAATTATTACAACAATTTCTTATGGTCAAAAAGGGAATGTTAAAAATAGTCAAGTTGGGTTTTTATTAGGATCCTTAGTCCCAGTTGATTTTTTTGGGATAAGTGCAATTGAACTTTCTGCAAATAACTCTAATATTAAATTAGAGAATACGCTAGGATATAATTTTGGAATGGTACTTAAAACTGATTTAACTAGAAAATTCAGTTTGGAAAGTGGTATAATTTTTTATCAAAGAAATTTTGAGTTAACCGGATCAAGTTCTAATCAGTCAAGCATTTTGAGAGATACTAGCTCTTTTAGCTATATCAGCTACGGATTCCCAATCAAATCAATTGTTTATGTTCAGTTAGGGAATAACTTTTATATGAGAAATTCTATTGGTTTTAATCTTGATTTTTATGCATCTGCGGTAGCTAGTAAGGGCGAGAATTTTAGAATTGATCATTACTCTGAAAGAGCTAGATGGATAAATGGTTCTGTAAGTGGTAATCTAGGAGTTGAAAAAAGAGATGATAAATTTGGGACTTTTTATATTGGTGCTGAAGTAAATATTCCCATTTCTTCAATAGCTGTTACAAGGTTAAAATTCTACTATGATGGGGCTATTTATGATAACTATGAGCCTATATTTCTTAGAGGGAACTACTTTGGGATTAAACTAAAATATTACCTTCCAGTTAACATGGAAAGTAAAAAAGTAGACGACTAAAGCTTTCTATTGACTTCCACTTCTTCGTAGGCTTCTACCACATCTCCAACCTTAATATCATTGTACTTAGCAATATTTAATCCACATTCATAGCCATTTTTCACTTCTTTTACATCATCTTTAAACCTTTTTAAAGATCCCAACTCTCCAGTGTAAACAACAATTCCTTCTCTTATAATTCTAACCTGATGGTTTCTATTAATTCTTCCATCTGTTACATAACATCCAGCAATAGTTCCAAATTTGGTGATTTTGAAAGTCTCTCTAATCTCTGCTGTTCCAACAATTTCTTCTTTAAATTCTGGAGAAAGCATCCCTTCCATGGCTTCTTTAATTTCTTCAATAGCTTTATAAATAATAGAATATAATCTAATATCTATTTCTTCTTTTTCGGCTAATTTTCTGGCCCCAGCTGATGGTCTTACTTGAAATCCTATAACAATAGCATCAGAAGCAGATGCTAATAAAATATCTGACTCAGTGATTTGCCCAACAGCTTTATGAATAATATTAATTTGAATAGATTCTTGAGATAACTTTAATAATGAATCTGAAAGTGCTTCTATAGAACCATCAACATCTCCTTTTACAATTACATTTAACTCTTGGAAATCTCCTAAAGCAATTCTTCTACCTATTTCATCTAATGTAATATGCTTAGTCGTTCTAAGGCCTTGTTCTCTTTGAAGTTGTTGTCTTTTGGAAGCTATTTGCTTCATTTCTTTCTCATCTTCCAGTACATTAAATACATCTCCCGCACTTGCAGCTCCGTTCATACCAAGAACAGAAACTGGCCTGGATGGGCCTGCTGATTCTACTGGTTTTCCACTTTCATCATGCATGGCTTTTATTTTGCCAAATTCTTTACCAGCAATTAGAGTGTCACCTACTTTCATTGTTCCATACTGAACTAGAAGTGTTGTAACATAACCTCTTCCTTTATCTAAAGAGGCCTCAATAACAGTTCCTTTTGCATCTGTATCTGGATCAGCCTTTAACTCTAATAACTCTGACTCTAAAAGAACTTTTTCAAGTAATTCGTCTATTCCAGTACCATCTTTAGCTGAAATTTCTTGGCACTGATATTTCCCCCCCCAATCCTCTACTAAAATATTCATTGAGGATAATTCTTCTTTAATTTTATCTGGATTAGCTGTTGGCATATCACACTTGTTTAAAGCAAAAACCATAGGAACACCAGCTGCTTGAGAATGATTGATTGCCTCTTTAGTTTGAGGCATTACTCTGTCATCAGCAGCAATAATAATTATAGAGACATCTGTTACTTGTGCACCTCTAGCTCTCATAGCAGTAAAAGCTTCGTGACCAGGCGTATCTAAAAATGTGATTAGTTTTTTATTGTGTTTTACAGAATATGCACCAATATGTTGAGTAATTCCTCCAGCTTCACCAGAAGTTACATCAGCGCTTCTTATATAATCTAACAANGATGTTTTACCATGGTCAACATGTCCCATTACAGTGACAATTGGCGGTCTATCCTGCATGTTTTCTGGATTTTGGGAATCTTGAACTACAGAAGCTGTTACATCAGCACTAACGAATTCAACTGTAAAACCAAACTCTTCTGCAACCATAGTTAAAGTCTCAGCATCTAATCTTTGGTTAATAGAAGCAAAAATTCCAATTGACATTAATGTTCCAATTACATCATTTGGAGACTTAGACATCATTGACGCTAATTCGGAAACAGAAACAAACTCTGTAAGTTTTAAAGTACTTTTTTCATGTTCCGTAATTAATTCTTCTATTTCCATTTTATCAGAAATAGCTTGTCTTTTTTCTCTTCTTAATTTAGATGACTTAGACTTTCCCTTATTGCTTAATCTAGCTAAAGTTTCTTTAATTTCTTTTTGAATTTCTTCTGGTGTAGCTTCTGTTTTTTGAGGGGATTTAGTTTTTTTTCTTTGATCTTTAAAAACTTTTTTACCTGCTTTTTCNACATTAACTTTTTTGATTCTTTTTCGTTTTCTTTTAGAAGAGTCAGAATCATCATCGCTAATTGGTTTTGGCTTTTCAGGCACTTTAGGTANTTCAATTTTACCTAAAACTTTAGGGCCAGATAGCTTTTTAGCCTCTGCTTTTATTGTATCTGNATCTGAAGCTATCTCTTCGTTAGCAGAATCTTTATTTGAAGGTGTAGGTTCTGGTGTTTTTTCTTCTTTCTTTTCTTCTTTTACAGGTTCTGGCTTACTCGTGTTAGAAGATAAGTCTATCTTACCTAGAACAGAGGGTCTTGAAATTAAATCAGCCTTAGCTACTATTTTTTCAACTTCTTTCTTTGGTTCTTCTTTCTTAATAGAAATTACTTTCCTTTCAGGTTGATCGATTACTACATTATCAGCTTTCTCTTTCTCAAATTTTTCTTTTTGATATTCTTCTAATAAAATCATGTATAAGTCCTCTCCAATTTTAGTATTTGGATTAGAACTTACTTCTTTCCCCTGAGAGCCTAAGAATTCAACAATGGTTGATATTCCAACATTGAGTTCTCTTGCAACCTTACTTAGCCTTTTAACTACTGCCATATTGTATTAACTTTCAAAAAAGATTAATTCTCAAATTCTGAGCTTAAAACCTTTACTATTTCATCTACTGTTTCTTCTTCTAAATCAGTTCTTTTAACTAAATCTTCCTTNCCTATTTCTAAAACACTTTTAGCTGAGTCACAACCGATAGCTTTTAATTCATCAATNATCCAATCATCAATTTCATCTGTAAATTCATCTAAATCTACGTCATCAATATCTTCAGCACCTTCTCTATAAACGTCAATTTCTAAACCTGTTAGTCTTGAAGCCAATTTTATATTGTGACCACCTTTACCAATTGCCTTTGAAACTTCATCAGGTTTAAGAAAAACCTCTACTCTAGATTCTTCTTCGTTAATTTCCATGTTACTAATTTTAGCTGGATTTAAAGCTCTTTGAATTAATAATTGCATATTAGCTGTCCAAGGAATAACGTCTATATTTTCGTTACGAAGTTCTCTTACAATCCCATGTATTCTTGAACCATTCATCCCAACGCATGCNCCTACCGGATCAATTCTATCGTCGTAAGACTCGACCGCTACTTTGGCTCTTTCACCGGGATTACGAACAATCTTTTTTATAGTAATTAATCCATCAAAAACTTCGGGAACTTCTTGTTCGAATAATCTTGCTAAGAACTCTGGTGCAGTACGAGAAAGTATAATTACAGGATTGTTATTTCTTAAATCAACTTTAGAAACAACTGCTCTAGTTGTATCCCCTTTTCGAAAGTAATCAGATGGGATTTGTTCTGATTTAGGTAGAATTAGTTCATTGCCGTCATCATCTAAAATTAGAATTTCTCTTTTCCATATTTGATAAACTTCTCCATTTATAATATCTCCAACTCTTTCCTTATATTTTTTATAAATGCTATCTTTTTCTAACTCTAGAACCTTTGAGGCTAAATTTTGTCTCAAAGAAAGTATATTTCTTCTTCCAAAATCCTCTACTTTGATTTCCTGAGAAACTTCTTCCCCTACTTCAAAATCAGGCTCAATTTTTAAAGCTTCNGATAATTTTATTTGTGTTCCTTCATCTTCAAAATCTTTATCAGGAACAATTTCTCTGTTTAACCAAATTTCTAAATCTCCTTTATCAGGATTAATAATAACATCGACATTTTCGTCTGATCCATATTTTCTTTTCAAAGTCGATCTGAAAACATCTTCTACTATTCTCATCATGGTTACTCTATCAATATTCTTTAATTCTTTGAATTCTGAAAATGAGTCTATTAATTCTATTGCATTCATTGGGTTTAATTAAAAGGATATAATCAATTTGGTTTCTCTAATTTCATCCATCAACAAATGATGAATGTTTTCTATTTGTACTTTTTTTTTNGTTGTTTTATTCTTTTCTACTTTAAGTTCTCTTAAAGAAATTTCTTTTTTGCTGGCTTCAACTAACTCGCCAGTCAGAGTTTCATTAGTTTGAGTCGTTACGGATACTTGTTTCCCTATATTTTTTAAATATTGTTGCATAACCATAAATGGCTGATCCAATCCAGGGGATGAAACTTGCAATTCAAAATCTTCTTTTTCTCTATCAAGATTGTGTTCTATGTTTCTACTCACACTTACACAATCTTTTACACTAACACCACCGTTTAAATTATCCATTTTTACTCTTATAGAGTTTTTAGGTGAAATAGNAACATCAACTAAATAATTTCCATTATCTAATTCTTTAATTCTTTCTTGTGCCAGTTTGACTACTTCTTTTTTTGAAATCATAACAAGTAAAAAAAAGAGGGGACTTTCGTCCCCTCTTTTACAATTCATTCTATTTATTTANCCAAAAGTAAGTTAATTTAAGAAGTCTGACAAATAAAACGTAAAAAAACTATGTTCATGGAGTCTTTCTTTGTGATTAATGATTTATACCATCTTATTATCGCTAATTAAAGGATTGTCTATTAATATTAAGAAAAAACTTATAGATGAGTCGATAAATACTGAAAGTGCTTTTTTAAAACTTAGGGATGATCTTAAGAAAATAAATACCGTTTCAAGTAATAAAATTTTAAATCAAATTAACTCTATCTCATTATTAAATGATGCAGAAAAAATAATTAAAAGCTGTAATGATAATGATATTAAACTAGTGTCTTATAAAGATATTGGTTATCCAAAAAATTTATTTCATTGTATAGATGCACCCATTTTGCTTTACTGAAAGGGGAAGAAGGAGCCTAATAAATATAATTTAATATCTATAGTTGGAACTAGAAATTGTAGCGACTATGGACTTGATCAATGTAAAGAATTAATCAATTTTTTGAAGCCATATAATATTGCGATAGTTAGTGGGTTAGCATATGGGATAGATGTTTTCGCTCATAATAGAGCTAATTCCTTGGGTATAGCTAATTATGCAGTTTTAGGAAGTGGAATCAATAATATTTATCCAAAAGCACACTTAAAAGAGAGTGAAATTATATCCAATAATGGGATGTTAATTTCTGAGTTTCTTCCAAATACTGGTCCTAGAAGTTATAATTTCCCTAAAAGAAATAGAATTATAGCTGGAATGAGTAAATGCACTATTGTAGTGGAGTCTCCAAAAAAAGGTGGAGCAATGATTACAGCTAGATTAGCTAATGATTATAACAGGGAAGTTTTTGCTATTCCAGGAAATAATAATCAAACAAGGTCTTTTGGAGCTAATTGGTTAATTGAAAATCACCAAGCAACAATTTTAAATAGCCCTGAACAAATTATTAACTTATTAGGGCTTACTAAAAAAGAAAACAATAGTAAGCAAACTATAAACATTAGTAAATTAAAAGAGGATGAAAAAGTAGTGTATAATATTATTGCAATAGAAATAAAAATATCATTTAATAAAATTCAATTGAAAAGTAACTTTAGCACTGCAAAATTGACTGTAATTCTCACCAATTTGGAGATAAATCAATATGTAGAGGCAATTATTGGTAATTTTTATAAATTAAAATAATAATGCTCTTTTGTATTTATTAGCTTAGTATAGATGAATATCTCAAATTTTATTGCAAGACGTTATTTATTCGCCAAAAAATCTAGGAATGTTATTAATTTAATTTCCTTTATTTCTTTTTTAGGATTGCTTGTAAGTGCAGCTTCTTTAATAATTATTTTAAGTGGATTTAATGGTATTCAAAAGTATGTTGAAGATGTTTACGGCAAGTTTGCAGCTGAACTATACGTTTATCCAAAAACTGGAAAATATATAAAAGAAACAGACTTAATTTTTCAAAATTTAAAAGAAACTAACGAAATTCATTACTTCAGTAAAGTTATTGAGGAAACAGCTTTATTAAAATTTGAAAATAAGTGGGTTACTTGTGTTATTAAAGGAGTTGATCCTAAGACATATAATATTAAAAATTGGGGAGAAAATTTATTAGAAGGTAATGCTGTTCTTAAAGAAAATGAACTAAAGAAAATACTTTTAGGTTATGGTGTTCAGAATGAATTACAAATTCCATTTAATGAAAATTTTAGCAATACAATTAAAGTGTTCAGTATATCTAAAGAAAAAAAACTATCCTTACAAAATAAACAATCACTTAATCAAAACCATTTAATTTTTGGAGGTGTATACACCATTAATCCTGAGCTAGACTATTCTTCAGCCATCGTAAGCTATGAAGTTGCTAATGAAATTTTTGAAAGAAAAAAAGGAGCAAATTACATTGAGATATTTTTAAAAGAAAACGAGGATTTGTCAAGAATAAAAAATTATTTAACTGAGAAAAATTCAAGTTTAGTATTTAAAACTCATGAAGAAAATAATCAACTCATATACGCTGCAAATGATACTGAGAAATGGATGGTATTAGCCGTACTAATATTTGTCTTAATCTTATCCTCTTTTACCATAGTTGCTTCTATTACTATGCTAATAATTGACAAGAAAAAAGATATAAAAAGTTTAATTGCTTTAGGAGCTAATCCGAATACGATTAAAAAAATATTTTTTAAAGAAGGATTAATGATTAGCTATTTTGGCAGTTTAGGTGGGTTGTTAATAGGTGCTTTAATTTGTTTTATGCAAATAAAATTTCATTTTCTTAAATTAGAAAATGCAGCTATAGATTATTGGCCGGTACTAGTGAAGGCCAAAGATGTCTTAATGCTTTTGGTAATACTTTTTACAACTGGATTTGTTTCAGCATATCTCCCAGGAAAATTACTAATTAGAAAGTTACTCCACAGCTAATCGATAGGTTCTACTGTAAGTTGAACTTTACTTATTTTCGTATCGTCTACTTCCAGGACTAACAGCTCATAATTCTCAATTTTAAAAATCTCCCTCCTTTTGGGGATAGTTTCAGCAAAGGAAACAATCATTCCAGATAATGTTTCATAATCTTCCTTTACAGGTAATTTAAGTCTGTATTTCTCATTAATAAAATCTATTTCCAAACGACCTGAAAATAGAAAAACATTTTCTTTTAACTCTTTATGAATAAATTCTTCTTGATCATGTTCATCATCAATCTCACCAAAAATTTCTTCAATAATATCTTCCATAGTTAAAATTCCAGAAGTTCCTCCATATTCGTCTACTACAACTGAAACACTTCTTTTCTTGTCTATAAAATCTTCTAATAATTTAATTCCAGACATAGATTCAGGTACAATTGAAACAGGAATGAGCATAGACTTGATACTTATTGGAATTTTAAAAAGTTCTAAACTGTGAACATAACCTATAATATTATCAATGTTGTCTTTGTAAATAAGTATTCTAGAATGTCCAGATTCTAAAAAAAGTTTTTTTAAGTCTTCTACTGTATCATTAATTTCTAAAGAGACGATTTCATTTCTAGGGACCATACAGTCTCTTGCTATAACTTCAGAAAAACTTAAAGCATTATGAAAAATTTTAACGTCATGTTCCATTTCCTCACCTTCATCTAAGTCTTTTTTTAACTCGTTAATGTATAAATCTAAATCTGTTTTTTTGAAACTTACTTTGTTTAAGGATTCATGATTCCCAAATAATTTTAAAATGACATTGCTTAAAAAAACAACCAAAGCGGTGAGAGGCCAAAGAAAAACATAAAAAACAAATAAAATTAAACTGAAAATTCTAAGTGTAGAATTAGGATTCAGTCTGAAAATTGCCTTAGGTAAAAACTCTGCAAATAATAAAATAAAAAAAGTAGAGAATAGTGTTTGAACCAGTAAAACTATATTATTGTTTAAATTAAAAGTTAATAAATAAGGTTCAATTAAGTCTGTAACGTATAAAGTATAAATAACTAAAGCAGTATTATTTCCAATTAGCATGGCTGCAATAAACCAAGCTGGCTTACTAGAAAAAAAAGATAGAATCTTAGCACTAAATAGCCCTTTTTTATTATCTAATTCAATTTTAAGTTTACTTGAAGAGATGAATGCAATTTCCATACCTGAAAAAAAAGCAGAAAAGGAAAGTGAAATAACTGCAATAAATAATAATGAGAAAGCTGACATTATATATTTAGTTATTAAGTTTTTTACTTAATCCTCTACGAACTAAATAAATTCCCCAACAAATTAATGCTAGAAGATAATAAACTAAGTCACCATTAAATTGATCGATGATGGAAAATATTATGGCTGCCAGCGTGGAAATGATAGCCATTATCAACCAAAATTTTTCTAACCTTTTATTCCATTTTTTAAGTCCTTCCATTATTCCATATCATAGTTAACATGTCCTTCAGAAACATCAGATAATTGAAAAAAAGTAAAGTTACTGTTGGCCTTTAATTTTGTTCCCGAAATTCTGCCCTCAACATTGGAAAAGATAACTAATTTTTCAGAATATATACTGTCTTTAGCAAAGTCAATATCAAGTTCTTGTGCAAAAAGTGTATCTAAATTATAATTATTAAAACGAACATTCTCTCTGACTTTTAATAACTCTTCTTTTGAAAATAGCTTGCCATAATCTGCTATTAATATTGACTCAATATTTTTTAAAGTATCATAAAATATCAATTCTAAGCCCTCTGGACATTCCATTATTAACTGATCGTCTTCTGATAATAATTTGATTAGTTTTGGGGCTTTTAAAAGCAATTTAGATTTTCCTAAATCAGAGAAATTAAGCGTAACTCCAGTAGCTGTTTCAATAGACTCCGAATGGTTATTAAATTTTAAAGGTAAGTTTTCAGAATTTTCTACACAGGAGGAAAATAGACTCATGCATAAAATAATAATTAAAAATAAGTTAGATTGATTAATCAATCTCTTGTTTTTAGTTCAACATTTTGGCCCCAAAAAGGAACTTGCTGACTAGAACCGCTTTTAATGTCTAGCATAATTAATTCACTTTTTGGTAAAAGTTGTCCTTTCCAACTAGTAATGGCATTGGCACTTGTCTTACCACAAGATTTTGAAGCATATTGCAGTGCTAAACAATAAATTAAACTTTTGTTGAAAGCAGAAGTCCCGTATTTTGAGGAGCTGGATGCTACAATTCTTGCTTTTTTATCATTAGCTGCACAAGGGTCAGCAAACTTTCCAGCAATAGCAAGCGCTTTTTTGTATTGATTTTTATTAAACGCAATATCATAAAGGATTTCATATATCTTTTGCTTTAAATTTTCATCATCTGCTATATTGATAGCTCTGTTGAATCTTTGTTCTGCTTTAGAAAACTCTTTTCTTTTATAATTAGCAACTGCTGCATTATATAAATCTTTAGCAGTTGGAGGATTATTTGGGTCATTGAGGACCTTATCTAAAAGCTTTAAGTATAAACTGGATTCTGTACATTTATTACTACTTAATCTTTCAAATATTTTTTTGGTTAATACCATGTTTTCTGAATCTGCATTATGCTTAGAGGTATATATTTCTTCTAATTTATCGCAACTAGCACAGGGGCTAATTTCTTTATCCAAAAAAGCTTGAACATTGGAATATTTATCTGCTTTATTTCCTTTAGAAATATTTTGATCGCAAATTGTCGACAGTATTTCATAATTTTCTAAAAATTGTTCACATGCTATTTTTTTAGTTTTAAGCATATATTTATTAGCATAGACGAAATATTTAATGTCATTATAGGAAGTGAATTGAGGAGATTTATTAAAAACTTCTCTATATAAACTGTAAGCTTTTGGAAATCCTTTAGAGGGGTCAAGAGCCATAATGTCAGCCGCTAAGTCTGCTTTTATTTGGTCACAGTTACCGAAATTTAATACCCAAGAATCATAAATTGAATATATAGTATCAACGTATAACTTAAGTTCAGGTGACTTTGATTTTTTCTTTTCTTTGGCAATTTGCTTGTAAATATAGATGCCATTTTTATAAAGATTTGGTTTATATTGAGGACAAAATTTTTGAGTCTTGGTCCAAAAAATAGCAGCATCAGCAAAAACTTTTTGTTTCATAAATTCTGAATACAGAGACACATTTTTTCTGCACTCAAGACTATCTTCCCCCCAATTAGCTTTACTAGCTTCAAAACAATTTTGAGAAAAAGATGTAAGAATTACTGAAGTTAAAAGAAGAAATGTAAATATTTTTTTCATGTTGTATTTTTAATCGTATTTTCTTTTTCTAAACCAACGGTCATATCTAGTGTCAGGAGCTAGAGAAAACCCTATTGAAAATTTAAAATAGTTTTCTTCAATATTGTCACTCGCTAATTCCCCTAGCCTGCCCAATTCAAATCCTAGATTAATTCTAGATAAAGACCTGGAACTTATCATTGGTATAGATACTCCAAAATTTATGCCATTATTTAATAATTGATTTTCTGCAATGATAATTTTTGACTGGGTTTGATGGTAACCAAATGAGTAGGTAGACTTGGTCAGAAAAGATTTGTTAGCACTAGACCAATCTAAATTTGGAGTTATTCTGTAACCTACCGCAATTCTTGTGGAAGAGCCTAACTTATAATCATTTGATGATATAAAACTTGAATTATCTACATATTGAGTCCAATCCATATAGGAATACTGAACTCCTAAATCCCATCTTCTTTTATTCTTATATGATTTCCCGAAAACCAAACCAACCTCTAACTTTTCAGGGATAGAAATAGAAGATGTCTCGTTGGCTAACTCTAAAGTATCTTTGGGAAATTCCTGAATACTAAAGTTATATTTGAATGTATAAGCAAAAAAATCATTTTCAGTAGAAAGTTCAGAATTTAGAGAATAATTCACTCCAAAATTTAAGAAAAATTTATTGTCTGAAAGTGTTTTAATTCTTTTATAGAATTGAAGTCCTCCATCAAAACTCCACCCACTTAAGGAAGATCGGTACTGAACTCTAGAATTATAATTGTTTGAATTATTATAAATAACTGAGCTAGTTCGTTCTAAATTTCCAAATATATAAGAAGTGTTTAATCCGATAGAGAGCCTTGTCGTGTCTCCCTTATTAAATAAATTGAACCCATTACCAATCATTAATCTATTGACAGAACCATCTCCCTTATATACATAAGAAACCGTAGAGCTATCAAATGGTTCTGTGCTACTAACATGATATCCTAAAGATGATACTGGAGCAATTCCTAATACCATTCCCCAATTTTTAGTAATTGGCAATCCAAGAAATAAGTTATTTAATCCAAAATTATTTCCAGATGAATTTGTTTCATTTCCATTATAATTTGAATTGTATAAAGCTGATTTACCAGATAATGAAACATTGTAAATTGGATTGTATTTCAAAAAAGAAGCATAAGAAGCTGGATTATTGGTGTTGATATACTGAGGCTCAGACATAGCTGAAGTAATATTCCCCCAACCAAAATAATGCGATGACTGAATAGTATTTATTTCACCAATTCCATATCTTGAAAATGGAGAAGTGTTTAAAACTTGTGCCTTTAATGAAGTAGCGCAAATCAAAACAAAAATTAAAATACTATTGCTCTTAATAACTTTATATATTGTATTTACGAATTGCATTAAGACCTATTAAGGTTAAATTTTCAAGTGCAAAGATGCTATTTTTTTTAATTGAAACCATTGATTTTATGAAAGCAGTATCTCCTCCAGTTAAAATAACGTTAATTTCAGGGCTAAATTTCTTGTAATCTTGTGTAATCTGAGTAATTTCCGCTATAACTCCATTTATAACTCCACTTTCAATTGAGGATTTAGTATTTTCTCCAATTAATGGCTGTTGCTTTAACTTAATATCTAAAATTGGAAGATTTTCTGTATAACTACTTAAAGCATTAGATCTTAATTGAAATCCAGGTGAAATGCTTCCACCTAAATATTCGTTTTTTTTATTGATATAATCATAAGTAATACAAGTTCCAACATCTATAATTAAGTTTTCTTTATTGGGATATAGAGAGTATGAGCCCATTACATTAGCAATCCTATCTAACCCTAAAGAAGTAAATGAACCATACTTGAAATCAATAGGGTATTTTAACTTATGATTTATTAAAAAAAGCTTGGATGAAAAAGATAATAATCTTTTAGTGTAATCCTCATTACCTACATTGGAGATAATTCCAGAAAAAAAAGATATTTTTTTTAAGGAACTAAATATAGCCTCAAAGGTCCCTACATATAATTCTTTAATACGGTCATTTTTAAATATGGCCAATTTTGCCCTAGTATTTCCTATGTCAATAGCTACATTCATAAATGAAAAAATCCGGTAAAAAACCGGATTAAAATTAAATGAAATATGTAATTAGATTACCATAACATTAAAATTCCTTTTGTATTTTATTTAAAATTAGGGTTGCAACAAGAATGATCGGAAAGACATGCAATAGCCAAACCGATAGTATCAGTTGCCATACATCCTTTACAACAAGGTTTTTTACAGTCTTTATCATATTTAGAGGTTGTTGCTAAATCATTCATTGCTTTTGCTTTTTCAGCTTTAACAATTGAATCTATATTTAGATCATTTCCTGAAAATATAATTTCATTATTAGTAATCGTATCTTGTCCATTAATAGAAATAATATTTATTACAGAAACACTAGTTGAATCAGTAGCTTTTTTATTTACATCCACTAATACTGTTGTCTCATTGTTATTTTTCTTGGAACAACAATTCATTTTACAGTCTTTTTTGGATGAAGTTTTAATAGCTGCTTTTTCATTATGATCTTCATTATGATGAGTTCCACCCAAAATAGGAGCGATTACTAATCCAATTAAACAAGTTAATTTGATTAAAATATTCATTGATGGACCTGATGTATCTTTAAATGGATCGCCTACTGTATCACCTGTGACAGCTGCTTTATGCGCTTCAGACCCTTTGTAAGTCATCTCTCCATTAATCTCCACGCCAGCTTCAAAAGATTTTTTAGCATTATCCCATGCTCCACCTGCATTGTTTTGGAAAATAGCCCAAAGAACTCCTGAAACTGTAACTCCTGCCATATAACCGCCAAGCATTTCAGCTATTATTAAATTATTTTCTGGATAAACTATTTTTCCTAATAGCACTATACCAATTGGGAACCCGATAGTCAATATTCCAGGAAGCATCATTTCTTTAAGAGATGCCTTAGTTGAAATGTCTACACATTTTGCATAATCAGGCTTTCCTTTACCTTCCATTATACCAGGAATTTCTTTGAATTGACGTCTTACTTCATACACCATTTCCATAGCAGCTTTTCCAACTGAATTCATAGCTAATGCAGAAAATACTACAGGAATCATTCCCCCAACAAAAAGCATTGCTAAAACTGGAGCTTTAAAAATGTTTATTCCATCAATACCTGTAAAGGTAACATAAGCAGCAAAAAGTGCTAATGAAGTTAACGCAGCAGAAGCAATAGCAAATCCTTTACCAGTGGCAGCAGTTGTGTTTCCAACTGAATCTAGTATATCTGTTCTTTCTCTAACAATAGGGTCTTGTTCACTCATTTCAGCTATGCCTCCAGCATTATCAGAAATTGGACCGAATGCATCAATAGCTAATTGCATAGCGGTTGTAGCCATCATCGCAGAAGCAGCTAAAGCAACTCCATAAAAACCTGCAAATACGTAAGATGTCCAAATTGCAGCTGCAAATAATAAAACAGATGAGAAAGTTGAAATCATTCCTGTGGCTAAACCTGCAATTATATTAGTCCCAGCACCTGTTGAAGATTGTTGTACAATTTTAAGAATTGGCTTTTTACCAAGCCCAGTATAGTACTCTGTAAAAGATGAAATAGCAGCTCCTACAATTAAGCCAACCAAAGTAGCATAGAAAACATTAATCGATGAAATTGTTTTAACACCTTCCCCATAGAAAGACATTTGCATCTCAGCAGGTAACATCCATTTTACCAAAACAAAACATGAAACGGCCACTAAGGCAATAGAAGTCCAATTACCTATATTTAACGCAGTTTGAACCTGAGATTCTTTAGCGTCATTAGAAGATATTTTGACAAGTAATGTTCCAATAATAGAAATGATGATACCAAAACCTGCAATTGCCATTGGTAATAAAATAGGCCCAATTCCTCCAAAAGCGTCTTGAATAGCGCCACCCATATCCTCAATTACATAATTACCTAATACCATGGCTGCTAATACTGTAGCAACATAAGAACCAAATAAATCTGCTCCCATTCCTGCAACATCACCCACATTATCACCTACATTATCAGCGATTGTTGCTGGATTACGAGGATCATCTTCAGGAATTCCTGCTTCTACTTTACCAACCAAATCAGCTCCAACATCTGCAGCTTTAGTATAAATTCCTCCGCCAACTCTTGCAAATAGTGCTATAGATTCGGCTCCTAATGAGAAACCAGCTAATGTTTCTAGGACTACAGTCATATCAGAAGTATTGGTCCAAACACCACCCATGACTTGATGAAAAAAGAATATGAAAAAAGAAGTAAGTCCTAAAACTGCTAGACCAGCAACACCTAAGCCCATTACTGTACCACCTCCAAATGAAACTTTTAATGCATTTGGTAAACTTGATTTGGCAGCTTGAGTAGTTCTTACATTGGTTTTTGTAGCAATTTTCATTCCCATATTTCCCGCAAGCGCAGAAAAAATAGCGCCAATAATAAAAGCCACTATAATAAGATATCCTGTTGTTGGAACCATGTAAGCAACCCCTGCTAATACAGCACTTGCCCCCAAAACAAAAAATGTTAGCAATCTGTATTCTGCTTTTAAAAAAGCTAATGCTCCTTCATAAATATGATCTGAAATTTCTTTCATTTTGCCATCTCCAGCATCTTGTTTCATTACCCATGCTTTTTTTATTAGCATATATATTAAACCTATCACTGAAAGTATAATTGGTAAGTAAATTGCGATTGATTCCATGTCTTTAAGAATTATTTTTGGATGGCGAAATTATATTTTTATAAATTATTGTGCAAATATGGAGTAATAAATATGTATTTTACAGAGTAAAACACAGCTTTTATCTTTTTTTTGCAGGTCAATTGAAGAAAAAACTACCTTTTGATTGAATATTTTAAATTAAATGAATCATCCTTACAGCTTAAATATTAGTAAATATCTCTTTTTATTAATATTAATTATCCCTTTTTCTTTAAACAGCCAAAATGAATATTTAACGCCATATATTCCATTTGATTCATGCAATTTGAGTACTCATCCAGAACTAGAAATAAGAGTATGGGTTCATGTTATACAAAAGAGTAATGACAATCCAGAAAACTTGACTGCTGACTCTCTTAACTTTATTAAAAATCAATTTAATTGGATTAATAGTATATACAGTAACTTAAAGCCGCCATCCATAAAGCCTTCATATAATAAAAAATCATACATTAAGGATTCTAGAATTCGATTTGTTGTGGATACAACTACTTTTCATATAGATGAAGTTGCGTGGGATAGAATGAAATTGGTTATAGAAGAAAACAAAAAAAGATGGATGAAAATATTAGCCATTGATTCAGACTCAGGAACAGTCAAAATTGCTGGTATAAGAGACAAATTTAAAGAGATACAAGACAGTATAATAATTACTAATACCATTTTTAATAATGGAATATTTTCCGTAAAACGGATTAAAAAAAAAGGAGCTAATACAGTCTTAACTTTAGAAAATGATATTCAAATTTCTGAGGATTCAATCGGTTTTGTAACCTACTATAAGAAAATAGATAAAAATTGTAGTCTTGATAACTGGATAAATTTAACAAAGGAAAATAAAGACTATTTACATGTTTTTTATACTGGTTCTTCTCTNTCTGTTCCAACATTTGGATGTGGCCCTTCTCCATACTTCTTAAATGTTTCCAAAATATTAACTAATGGTGAATATGCTTCTGCTCAGCTAACCGCTCATGAATTGGGGCATTGTCTAGGGCTAAGACATACCAATAATCCTCAATTTTCAGATTTACCAAGCAGTGATAAGTTTGGCTGGATTCCATGTAATAAAAGCACGGTAAGTAATAATATAATGGGATATAATTTATGTAGGAACTATTTATCTCCATATCAAATAGCATATATTCACTATCGCTATGCNAACAATAATGAAATTTATAAAACTCTACATAATTCATTATCTAATCAATTAGTTAGCTTGGTTAAAGAGAATACGATTTGGGGGAAAAATGTCCTAGCTAGTGGGACTATTATTATTAAAAAAAATCAATCGTTAACCATTAAAAAAGAATTGATTATTCCAAATAATGGAGTAATAATTATGGAAAAAAATAGTGCACTAATAGTGGATAATGGAAAAATTTACTGTCCTGGGAAAAACTGGCAAGGAATTATTAAAAAAAATAGTAGCTGTATGAAATTATTTTCTAGAAAAAAATCATCTGAAATTATTTTAAAAAATAATGGAGTTATTGTTTATTGATCAATTTCAAACTTAGGTTTTTCTTTAACCTCCTCTTCCACTCCAAGTTTCTTTAAAAATTTATTCATCTTAGAAGAATCTTTTTTCTTCGATTTTTTCTTCGGTTTTTTTGTTTTTTCAACTTCTACGTTGGTATCTACTTCTTCCTCCCATTGTACTTCAAAAATTTCTGGTTCTTTTTTCTCTTCTGGAACCAATTCGCCTTTAATGATACTTTTGATGATTTCTTTCTCTGTCTTAATTTTTTCTTTTCTATCGTTTTTAATTTCCTCCTTATCAAAACTATATTCTAAGTCACTCGATGGACCTGAAATTTTTAAAAATAATTGTTTGCCTACAGTCTTGTTTTCTTGGACAATTTGTGAAGTTGATTTATTTTTTTTAACAAGATCAGACCAATTAAAATTCAAATGATAATCGACTATGGTATTTACATTATATGAACCATNGAAGGTAAAATTCAGAAGGTTATTTTTTAATTTAGTTTTGGAAAAATTAACTATTTCATCCGATAAACTTATATCAGTACTAAAGTTTTCAAAATAGACTTCATCAATTTTATTATTATAGTAGTCAATATCAATGATGTTTCTTGTAATAATGCTTTTTTGAAAATATTTTAATATTTCATCAAGNAAAGGATAGTCTAAAAGAGTAATATTTTTCCAAATATTTTTAGACTTAATTGTTGAAGACTCAAAATCAAAATTATTTAAAGAATCTAAAAGAATATTTGCGCTAAACTCACTTGTTATTTCACCATTAATATTTTCACTTTTAAGAAGATCTTGGTCAAAATCTTTAAAAGCCATCATCATTTTTTGAATATTTAAATTGTCAATTTTACTATCAATAACCCATTTTTGAGATTTACTATTTAAGTTGGGATTGAGCAGCCTTAATTGTATATCCCCATCAAATCCTTTCATTCTTAAAGTCTCTATTTTGAGAATATTATTAATNGTAATTTTTTTTGCTGTAACATTTCTAAACTTCAAATTATCATATAATAAATTATCTGCTTTTATGTTTCCAAAGAAATTATATTCATAACTACTATCGCTTGAGCTGTCAGAAGAAAAATTCTCTAATAATTGGTCTAAACGTAAATTATCAAACTCAGCATCAAAGTACAAATCAATTTTTTTAGATTTTGATAATAAAAATTTGTCCCAGTTTTTCCACTTCAATTTTAAGGAAAAAGTATCTAGATTATAAGCAGATTTTTCAAATTTTAAATTGATATTCTCATTAGGAAAACCTAANTCTAAATCATTAATATCTAAATGGATGTCTTTTGATGGATAATCAATCGTTAAACGCTTAGAATTTACTTTCCCTGACAACTTCTCAAAAGTTAAATTACCTTCTTCAGTAATTAATTTTGAAAATACTTCAAAATGACTTTCACCTTGAAAAGTTAAATCTTGCAAATTCAAAAAAACAGGAACTTTACTCATATCTACATCCCCCACTAAATTCAAAGTATATTTAGGACTAGAAAAGTTCGACACAACCACAGATCCACCAATTTTTTTACCTTCAAATAGAGCAGAGAATTGATTGATTATTAATTCTTGTTGGCGGTTATTAAATTGGCCGTTTAAATTAATTCCATCTAACTCTAGATTATTAGCAATATCTTTTATAATAGCATTTTTAGCGTTAAATAATACAGAAAAATCAAGAGATTTGGAGGTGTTTAATTCACCAGCAAGACTTCCATCAAAATTTAAAATTCCTTTAGAAGAATAATTTTCTAAAAAGCGAGAATAATCNACAGGTAATACGCTAAATATTTCTGAAATTTGAATTTGATTTCCTTTTAAAGTCAAATCAATAATATCTTTATTAGAGCTTTGATAATTTCCTTCAACTAAGAAATTCATTTCCCCAAGCTTGAGTTTCCCATTTTTAATNGTTAAAGAAAATGGATCATTATTAACATGTAATTTCATTTCTAATTCTGATGACTTGGATTTTATATAATTAATACTTTCCAACTTGAAATGATTAATATTCATAGAAGCTATAATATTTAAATCATAATCTTGATCAGAAAATGCTCCTTTAAATTTGGATTTTTTAATAGAGAAATCATAATCTTGTTTCAGCACTTTATTTTGATAATTTATTAAGAAATTGTCAATGACAACTTGGTCCAATAAGAACTCAAACTTTGATTTTTTTTCATCTTCATTTTTTTTCAAAATCATGTAATTTTCAAGACCTTTATTGTTAATTAAAATTTTAGAGAACCCTTTACTTAAAATAAGCTTTCTAACAATATATTTTTTATTTAACAAATCATAAGTGTCAAAATTTAAATAAGCTTTATTGGCAAAAATCAATGTGTCATTTGTGAATAAAGGATCTTTAATCATAAGATTAGAAAACTCGAGAGAAATAGAGGGAAAATGGNTAAAAGCACTCAACTCAATTTTATCGACAGCTATTGGTTGAACTAATTGCTTATTAAGTTGTTCTAAAGCTAATTTATTTATTTCTTGTTCGTAAAGNCTTGATATAGAAAATAAAAAGCCAACAATCAANAAAGTAATNATGAAGANAATTAAAAATATTTTTTTAATCCCTCTAAGAATCATTTTGAACTANTGATTTAATTTCTAATACTTGATTAATACCATCGAGAGATTTTTTTATTTCGGTAATATCTAATTGATATTTAGATTTTAAATTTTTTGGAATAGGATCTTTACTTGGAACATTTAACTTTAATGGGTTCTGAGGTCTTCCATTAATATAAACCCTGTAGTCTAAATGCGGGCCTGTACTTAATCCCGTACTTCCTACTTCGCCAATTTTTTGACCTTGCTCAACATATTTTCCAACTTTAATTCCTTTTTCAAATTTAAGTAGATGTAAATATTTGGTTTCTATATTGCCAAAAGCATGTTTTATCTTTATCATGTTTCCAGCACCTCCGGATCTAGCTGCAAAGATAATTTTACCATCCCCTGTAGATACTACATCTGTTCCAGATGGAGCAGCATAATCTACTCCATAGTGTGGNCTATAAATTTTTTTAATTGGGTGAAGCCTACTATGAGAAAATTTTGATGATATTCTAACGTATTCTAATGGTGCAGAAAGTAGTGCTCTTTGCATACTTTCTCCATCTTCATCATAATAACTTTCTACTTTTTTGGATTGAGAAAGATATCGAAAAGCATAAAAATCTTTTCCCTTATGATTGAATAAAATGGCTTTTATATTTCCAACTCCAATGAATTTATTATCTACATATTTAGCTTCATAAATGATTTTGTAATTGTCATTTTTTTGAATGTCAAAAAAGTCTATCGTCCAAGAATAAAGATTAGCTACTTTTGAGACTAAAGCTGGTGTTAGGTTGTTTTCAATAAAACTTTGCCAAAGACTTGAATTTATTATGCCTGATTTTTTATGAATCCTTATTTCTATTGGTTTATTGATGATTTCGACATTTAAGGAGTCTAAAAAACTCATAACTACGTTTTCTGTTAATGAATACTGATAAATTAATTTTGAAAGATTAGAGCTATCTTTGGTTCTTAGAATATAATATTTATCTCCTGGATATATTCTTCTTATGTCATATACACTCTTAAATTCTTCTCCAATTTTGTGAATTTTCTCATAAGAAATATTTAAATCTTGTAAGATCTCACTAAAACTTTCACCTTTTTTAACTTTGCTACTATCAATTTGAAAATTCTCTAAACTAAATCCCTGAATTTTTTTATATGATTTAGATTCTTGTTTTTCAACCTGCNTTTCTTCAATATCATTATTGTGTATGATAGGGCTGTTACAATGGGAAAATAATATTACTATACAGCAATTAAAGAAATATTTTCGTNCTCTTTTATTAAGAATTATCATATTAAATACAATAATAACTGAAGAGTGTTTTTATAAGTGAAAAATGATTACAAATTATAAACAACTTAATGTGTTTTATAAATCAATAAAAATTACATGAATGAATTAAATTTATATGTTCTTTTTCTCTGTTATTTTTAAAAAAGACAATTCCTAATGAGAATAGGTCTAAACTGAGCTTTACATTTGGAGATTTACTGATTTCATCCCAAGCTGATTTCATCCCACTAGACCAGTAGATGTCATCAAAAACAAAAATAATTTCNTCNTGNAAATTTTCTAAAGCCCACTTAAAATATTTTAAAGTAGCTTCTTTAGAGTGGTTCCCATCAAAAAATATTAAATCGAATTTATTTGTTAATACCTGAGGAAGTATTTGGTCAAAAGAACTATTGATAATTTCAATATTTTTTAGTCCTAATTTTTTAAAATTTATTTGAGCAAGTTTACAAATATTAGGATCACCTTCAATAGTAGTAATAGAAGCTTTTTTATTAGCATTAGATAAATAGGCTGTAGTAATTCCTAATGAAGTTCCTATCTCTAAAATTTTAGTGCATTGAAAATAATTAACCAATTTAAAAAGTAATTGTGCTTTTTTTGGGGATGATTGTACTTTTTTTGTCAATTTTTTTAAGGTGATAGTTTTTGATTTTATACCTTTTGAACCCTGTCCAAGGTCTTTTAAGGTCAATAAAGTTGAATCTTTTAAAAGTATCTGCCTATAGTATTCAATTCCTAAAAAAGCATAATACTTTATTGTATTGTCAAGGACATTTTCAATAAATTCATGAACCATTGGAGAATGAACATTAAATTTAGAGACGCCTTTTAAACAAAAGTCTATATAAAACCTAATTTTTTGAAACATATACAAACTTAAGGGTTTAGTTGATGTAGATAAAAATTATTTTAAAGGCAATATCTATTAGATTTGCATTTATGAATAGTGAACCCGAAGAAAAAGATCTTTCTTTTTTAGGACATTTAGAAGAGCTGAGATGGAGGCTGGTTAGGTCAAGCGTCTTAATATTGATTGCTGCTGTTGTATTATTTTACTTCACTGACCCTATAGTGCAGCATTTTTATATTAATATGTCGTCGACTTCATTTCCCACCTACAAATTTTTCTGTCTATTATCTCAAAAGTTGAACATAAGTGATGCCTTATGTGCCAATGAAATTCCTATTCAAATACAATCTATTGAAATGACTAAACAATTTTCTACCAATATGTATTTTGCTTTAATCGGAGGTTTAATAATATCTTTTCCATTTACTTTTTATCAAATTTGGTCATTTGTAAAACCTGGGCTTAAACAAGCAGAGCTTAAAGCAACAAGGTGGATTGTTTTAAATGCAAGTATTCTTTTTTTTGTAGGAATTTTATTCGGATACTTTCTTATAAGTCCTCTTTGTGTTCAATTTTTTGGAGGTTATAAACTAACTGATCAAATACAAAATAATTTTACTATAAGTTCCTATATGTCAATGATAACCACTTCAACTTTTTTATCTGGCTTGTTTTTTGAACTCCCTATTGTCATGTATATATTAGCAAAAATTGGAATTTTAGGAGCAGATATTCTAAAAAAGTACAGAAAACACTCACTGGTAGCAATACTGATTTTATCTGCATTGATAACCCCTCCTGACGTAGTAAGTCAACTTATGGTCTCTTTTCCAATATATGCTTTATACGAATTTGGTATTATTATCGTTAAAAGAGTTGAGAGGAAAAGATTAAGAGAACTAAGATCAGATGAAAATTTGAAAAAAAAATAATGGAAATAAAGACCTTAAATATTAGTAAGTCTTATAAAGGAATTGAAGTAGTAAAAGGGGTTTCAGTAATTCTTAAAAAAGGGGAGATTGTTGGACTTTTAGGCCCGAATGGCGCTGGAAAAACTACTACTTTTGATATGATTGTTGGACTTATTAGTCCTGATTCTGGAGATGTTTTCCATAATAATCAAAAAATAACTGCTCTCCCAATGTATAAACGTTCAAAAATGGGAATTGGGTATTTACCTCAAGAAGTTTCTGTTTTTAGAAAACTTTCCGTAGAAGATAATATTAAAGCCATTTTAGAGATGTCTAAGTTTTCCAAAGAAGAACAAAAGAATAAACTTGAAGATTTAATTAATGAATTTGGATTAAATCATGTAAGAAAAAATTTAGGAAGAAATCTTTCTGGAGGAGAAAAAAGAAGGACTGAAATTGCAAGATGTCTTGCTAATAACCCAGATTTTATTTTACTAGACGAACCTTTTGCTGGGGTAGATCCCATAGCAGTTGAGGATATTCAAAGAATAGTGCTCAAACTGAAAAAAAAGAATATTGGTATTTTAATAACTGATCATAATGTCCAAGAAACACTTTCAATTGTAGATAGAGCATATTTACTTTTTGAAGGAAAAATTCTTAAAGATGGAACTGCTGAAGAGCTTTCGTTAGATGATCAGGTTAGAAAAGTTTATCTAGGGCAAAATTTTGAATTGAAAAAGAAAACGATAGATTTTTAAAGTGGGATTAATCCTAAATATTGAAACTTCTACCAAAACCTGTTCTGTAAACTTATCTGAAAAAGGGAAAGTTATTGAAAACAGAGAAATTTCAAGTGAAAAATATGTACATGGGGAGAAACTTCACCTACTTATTCAAGAAATTTTTAAATCCTCTAAAATCAGTATCCAAAAATTAAATGCTGTTGCTGTAAGTTCTGGACCAGGTTCCTTTACAGGTCTTAGAATAGGGGTTTCAGCTGCAAAAGGATTGTCATTTGCTCTTAATATTCCCTTAATAAGTATAGATGCTATTGAGATAATGATTCAANATTATAATATGATTTCAACAAATGAAAAAGCGATTTTTTTCCCTATGATAGATGCTAGAAGAAATGAAGTTTANACTGCTGGTTATAATATTCATAAAACTAAAATTGATGAAATACATTGTCCCGNAATTNATGAANTTTTCATAACTAAAAACATGAAATACAGTGAAATTGTTTTTTTAGGAGAGGGAGCGACAAAATTTAAAGGAAAACTCCAAAGCAAATTAGTCAGGATTGATGATGTACCACTAAACTCTTCATTGGGGATGGTTAATTTAACCTATCAAAAATATTTGAAAGAAAAATTTGAAAATATCTCTTACTTTAACCCTTTTTATTTCAAAGATTTTCAGTCTACTTAAAAAAAATAAAGAAAATTTTAACGTTGAATAAAAAATCTTTAGATATTAGCTGCGAATTTATAATTGAGTTAAATTTTGTATTATAAAGAATCCACTAAAGAAACTCCAATAGTCTCTTTAAACTCAGAAAAGGGTGTCCTTTTAATCGATGGCAACTGTGAATCTGAAACACCTGATGAATTTTTTACTGAAATAACAGACTGGATAAATAACTACTCAAAGAAACCGCAAGAAACCACAACCCTAACTATAAATTTAGGAGGAATAAATATTTCCTCTTCAAAATATTTACTCAATATTATTTATCAGCTTGAAGCTCTTCATAAAGAAAATTATAAAGTGAGAATAAGATGGGTATATAAAAATGGAGAAGACGGAAATTATGAACTTGGCAAAGATTATGATGAAATGGTCTCTTTCCCATTTGAGTTTATTGAAACAGTAGAAAACTTTGTTTCAAACATATAGATTCTTAATTTTAAATTAAATACAACTTTATGAAAAACTCAACCCACCAAACTCTGTATGTGATATTATTTTCCGCTATAGGATTTTTACTTTTTATGCAATTCTCCAATAGCGACACAAAAGTGGAGAACGCTGAAAATAAAGAAGTAATTCTAAGTAATTTAATTGCTAATAGAGATAGCGGAAATATTATAAATATTGCCTATGTAAATAGTGATACTGTTTCTAAATATTATGAGTATGCAAAAAAAATTCAAAAAGATCTAACCAACAAAAGATCCGAGGCGGAAACCCAAATAAAAAGTAAATATTTTGCTTATGAAAGTTTGGTTAAAGAATTTGAAAAAGCTTCTCCAATAATGGGAGATAGAGAAAAAATGGAAAAGGCGCAAAAAATAAGGCTTTTAGAACAAGAAATTATGCAAGTTGAACAGCAACTGTCTGCTCAAGTTTCCAAAGAAGAACTAAGATTGACAGAAGGTTATATATTGAAAACCAATGACTTTATGCAAGATATTGGTCAGCGTTTAGGATACGATTATGTAATGAGTTATAGAGTTGGAGGAGCTATGCTTTATGCAAATCCAAATCATGATATAACCAATGAAATCATTGAGCTTCTTAATCAAGAGTACGAAAGTGTAAAATAAGAAACGTTTTACTTTTTTTTTCGTATGGTATATTAAAGTTGTATATTTTAAATACTATGAAATTTTTGGTTCTTATAGAAAAACACCAAAATGCTATTATCGGCGCACTAATCATTCATGTTCTAATATTTGTTTGGCTTAATATTCAAAACATTTCTTTTTACGTAATTCAGCCTAAAGAAAAAATTCTTGCAACACTTGACTTTACAGATTCTAAAAGCCCTTTAAAAACGCCAAAGCAGGTGGAAAAAGAATCTTTTGAAAAAGTTACAGAAACCAATGCTGCTTCGAACTATGACGAAAATAAGGAAATATCTGCATCTCAAAAAAAAGATCTCGCTGAAAAAATTATAAACGATGTTAAAAATTATGAGCAAAGTCAATTTAAAGATTTAAGTTCAGATAATCCCATTTTAAAAAGAAATAAAGAAGTAAGTTCTAATACTGTTATTGAACCCCCAATAGAATTTAAATCTTTAGCCAAAACATCTAATGCCACTGCCAAATATTTCTGCAAAGGAAGAAATATGATCTCCCAAAAAATACCCTCCTATTTATGTAATGCTACTGGATTAGTTAGGTTGAATATAAAAGTAAATTCTAAAGGATTGGTGACTGATTGTAAAGTTGATAACTCTTTAACTACTACTGAAAACGAGTGCTTAATTGAAAATGCACTGGACTACGCTAATAGATGGAGGTTTAATCAAGATTTTTCAAAAGGTCAAAAACAATCTGGGTGGATTGAATTTATATATATATCACATAATTAAAAAAATGAATCGATTTATTCTCTATTGCATATTAATTCATCTTCTAGCTGGCCATTCATTTCTAGCTCAAAATAGTGGACTGCTAAAAAATGAAAAAATTACTACCTATTGGAATGCAGAAAAAAACCAAGTAAGGAGTGAAGGGGTTTATCAAACAAATGGCTACTCTAAAATTGGGGCTAAAGCTGGTCAATGGAAGCATTACTACAAAAATGGAAATATTCAAGAATTACGTAACTATTATAAAGGGGAACTAAATGGAGAATTTAGATCTTACTACCTCAATGGAAATTTAAATATTAAAGCTTTCTATACTGTTGGAAAATTAGACTCTATTTTTGAAGCTTATTATGTTAATGGTAATTTAGCAGAAAAAGGAAGTTATGATATATATCCATCTATTTCATATAAAGACACCTTAATCCTTGATTATTGGATTGATAAAAATGAAAAAATAATTTCTAGAAAAATTGGTGATTGGAAATATTTTTATGAAGATTATAAAATGATGGAAAAAACCCATTTTATAGTAGGGGATTCCACTGAGTATATTGATGAATTTTATGATATTAATGGCGATACTTTGATTTCAGATGGCAAAGGATTGAGGAGAGATTTCTATCCTTCTAAAAAAATAAAATCTACTATAGAATATAAAAATGGAATTGAAAATGGATCCTATAAATTTTTTAAGCCTAATGGAGAAATAAGAAAATCTGGCAGTTATATTAATGGAGAGAAATCAGGGAAATGGGAAGAGTTATTCATAACAACAGATAGTATCTATCAAATAGTTGAATATAAAGATGGTAAAAAGACCGGAGGGTTTAAGGAATATTATCAAAATGGTAAAATCAGTATGAATGGACATTACAAAGATGATTTAAAAAATGGACTTTGGACTTATAATTTTCGTAACGGTTCCTTAGATATGGAAGGCCAATTTAAAGACGACCAACAAGATGGGTTTTGGACTTTTTATTATCCTAAGGGAATTGAATATTACAAAGGGTATTTTGTAAATGGCCAGAAAGATGGTACTTGGGAGTTTTTTTATAACAATTCAACCCTTTGGAAGAAAGGAGAATACAAGTTTGATTTAAAAAATGGATATTGGATTACAAAATTTGAAAATGGAGATACAGCAATGGCTGGGGAATACAAAATGGACAAAGAAAATGGACTTTGGAAATCGTGGTATGAAAATGGTCAATTAAAAGATATTGGATTTTTTAACGCTGGGAAGATGGATCAAAAATGGGAGGGTTATTACAAAAATGGTCAATTAAAATATTCTGGCGAATATGACAATGATTATAAAGTTAATTCATGGATATATTGGTCTGAAAAAGGTAAAATTATCGAAAGAAGGAGTTATAAAGTTATTGTAAATAAAAGTAAATTAATTCCTAATGAAAATAGATTGATTAAGAAATCTGTTGCAGATGGTAAATGGATTAAGTATAGTGAGTATGACGAAAGTTTAAAAAGTGAAGAAAATTATGTGGATGGAAAACTTAACGGTACTTCAATCTACTATTATCCTGGAGGCGTAATTTCCAATAGAGAAGTTAATTATAAAAATGGATTATTAGATGGTAGCTATAAAAATTTTAGCAGGAAGGGTAAAATCATTAGTGAAACCAATTATAAGAATAATAAGAAAGATGGAGATGTTAAACTTTACAGTAAAAGAGGGAAATTGATTGCTCACTTGATTTATAAAAACGGTTTAAAAATTAAAGACGTTCTTAAAAAGATTAGTTATGATTACAACTCCCCAAATCGACAAAAATAAGTCCCTTTTAAAAATACAATCATCATTTCAAATGCACTTGTTTTTTAAAAAATATATTTATTTATTAAGCATCTTTTTGTTGCCTCTTTCTTTTATGGGACAGCAAGGGACTCTAAAAGGAAAAGTGTTAGATAGAGAAGATGGAGAGTTTTTAGTTGGCGTAAATATTTATAACGATAATAATGTTGGGACCATTACAGATTTAAATGGTTATTATACTTTAAATCTTCCGGTTGGAAAACAAAAAATCACCTTTAAATATATAGGTTATCAAAAAATTATTAAAGAAGTATTTTTAAAAGAAAACCAGACTCTTAATCTAGATATTGAACTGTCAGATGATATTAATCAGTTAGAAGAAATGGTTATTTCGGCAAATAAATATGAAGAGAAATTAGGCAATGTTCCAATATCAATTGCCATAATTAAACCTACTCTTATCGAAAATAAAGCTACTAGAGACGCTGAGGCTATTATAGAACAAGTGCCAGGAGTTCAAATCAATGAAAACCAAGCAAGTATCAGAGGAGGCAGTGGCTGGAGTTATGGGGCAGGGAGTAGAGTTCTTGTAATGGTGGATGGGATGCCCATGTTGGCTGGAGATGCTAACGATATTAAATGGGGGGCAATTCCATTAGAAAATATTTCACAGATAGAAATATTAAAAGGTGCTTCATCTGTTTTATATGGTTCTTCTGCGCTAAATGGTGTTATCAATATTAGAACACAATACCCAAAAGATAAGCCTATTACCAAAATAAATATTTCTAACGGATTCTATATGTCTGGATATAGTACAAGAAAAGGGACTTCTTTAATTGAGGGAGATTCCATTTTAGATCAAAGAAGCAATCAAACCTGGTGGGATCAACCAAGAGGATATGTTCAAGGAAATTTTACTCACCTAAATAAGATTAATGATCAGAATGAACTCGTATTAGGCGGTTCATTTATGAAAGACCAAGGTTATCGATATGGATCAGATGATCAAAGGGCAAGACTTAATGGTGGATGGAAACATTTTTCAAAGAATATCAATGGTTTATCTTACGGACTGAATGTCAATACCAACTTTAATAAAAGCACAGTATTTTTTCTTTGGGCTGGAGCAGACAGTGTCCTTCATGCCTTAGATTCTACAATGAGTGAAGCTTCTACAGAAAGAATAATGATAGACCCTTACATTTCATATATTGGAGAAAATGGTACAGAACATCATTTAAAAACTAGGTTTTTTAGGACTAATAATATCAACAATACCAATCAAGGTTCTTTATCAGATTACCTATTTGGAGAATATCAATTTCAAAAAAAGTTTAAAAATAATGCAGCAATAACTAGTGGTGTAATGAGTTCTTATACTAACGTAATTTCTGAGCTATATGGAGATCATAATTCTACGAATTTAGCTGCTTATATTCAAGGAGATAAAAAATGGAGCAAAATTACTCTATCTGCAGGAATGAGAATGGAGTATTTTAAAATAGATGATGTTCAATCTAAGGGCAAACTTTTCCAAAAAGATCTTAATATACCTTTTCAGCCTGTTTTTAGATTAGGAGGAACTTATAATCCTTGGGAATATACTTTTTTAAGGGCTTCCTATGGCCAAGGTTATAGATTCCCCTCTATTGCTGAAAAATATATATCTACTTTTGTAGGAGGCCTGAACGTTTTTCCAAATCAAAATATAAAGCCAGAATATGGTTGGAGTACTGAAATTGGTATTAAGCAAGGATTCCAAATAAATAACTTTAAAGGTTATTTTGATTTATCTGCTTTTGTTACACAGTATACAGATATGATGGAATTTATGTTTGGATTTTATAATTCTAATGGAGAGGATATTGAGATATCACAAATATTAGCTGAAATTCAAGGGGATTTAACAAAACTGCCAAATTATATTGGAGCTAGAAGCACTAATATTCAAAATGCCAATATACCTGGTTTTGAGTTTAGTATTATAGGACAAGGGAATTTTACTAAAAATTTATCATTTACAACTCTAGCAGGCTATACTTATATAAATCCAACTCCCATTAATGCTGATTCAATTTACCTATTAACCTTTAGTAATCCGAATTTAGAGACACCTGATGCTACAGTTCTTAAATATAGAAATAAACATATGGTTAAAATTGACTTTCAATTGGATTATAAAAAAATTGCTTTTGGTCTAAGTAATAGATATACGAGTGTAATGGAAAATGTTGATGAAGTTTTTATCACCCCTATATTAGGAAACGAGATACTTCCCGATTATGGAGATTATCGAAATTCTAGATTGAATGGTGATATTATTTTCGATGCTAGATGTTCCTTTAATGTCAATAGCAATTCTAAAGTGTCTCTACTTGTAAATAATTTATTAAATAGAGAGTATACTAATAGACCTGGAAATGTACTACCTCCAAGAACTATTCTTTGGCAATATTCTCTTAAATTTTAATGAAATAATTTTTCAACTTCGTTGAATACCAGTTCGGATTCAAACCCTTTTTGATACAGAAATTTCATTAACTTTTGTTTAGACTGGAAATCTTCAGGAGCTTTCATTAATTGATACTTCTTGATGGCCTCCTCTGAAAGTACTTTATAATAAAGTTTGTCGCTTATAGATCCTATTGCCATTTCAATATAAAATTCTTCTATTCCTTTCTGTTTTAGATGATGAATAATTTTGTTCTTTCCCCATCTGTAAAAATTAAATCTGTCATGAACAAAAGCTTTTGAAAATCTTTCATGATTTATGAAGTTTTGTTTTTTTAATTCATTAATCAAATTATTTTTTTCAACAATTTTTAACTTAAATTTTGAACAAGCTTTGAGTGCTTCTCTTGATGAAATTTCTTTCTTAGAGCATTTATTAGATAATAAAATATATGCTTTTTTATATTCTTCAGTTGGCATTAATTAATATCCATGAAGAAATTTTAAACTTTTTCTTAATT
>NYYE01000031.1 GCA_002686655.1 Crocinitomicaceae bacterium
TGTTTTAAAAGATGAAATATTAGAAATTCAAACTATAAAAAAAAGCTCTGGAATGCTTAAAGCACCTGTTAATGGAAATATGAATAGACGCATTTCAGAAGGAATTGATGCAGATTTAAAAGTAAAATTATTGGATGAAAATAAAAATATACTTTTTGAAGACAGTTCTAAAACTTCAGGTTTAGAATTAGTGGGTGATATTAAAGAACTTTTTAAAAAGAAAATAAAATAAAAAGCAACTTAATTTAATGATAAATTTTTAATTAAATAGTGGTTACTTTGAGATTTAGAAAGTAAAAAAATAAACTGTATTTGATTATTTAATTTTTAAAATGAAATTTGTTAAAATTATAATTTAAAATTGATCGCATATTTAACATTAGGAGAAAAATACTCTGGAATATTTTCAGGACAAGTTGTAGATGTTTGCTACTTACTTAGTGAACAAACAGGAGAGAATGTTGCATTAATTTGTTTTGTTTCTCTAAGAAACTTCAAGAAAGAAAAAATTAAGATTAAAAATGCATATCAAAATTCTATTGTTTTGCCTCTATTTCCAAAACTAAAAAATTGGCGATTTAACATCATATTGCTTTTTTTAGTTACCAAATTTAAAAAATACGACACTTTAATTTGTAGAAATAGTATCCCTGCAACTTTAGGACTAAAATTAAAGAAAAGAGCTATTATCAAGAATGTTATTCTTGATGGAAGAGGGGCTGAATATGAACAATACATTGAATATAATATTCTTTCTAATTACAAGCTAGAGAAGAAGTTGAGACAAGTTGAGAGTGATGCGGTGAAGAATGTAGATTTTAGAATAGCTGTTTCAGAAAAACTGGTTGAATATTGGAAAAATACTTTTAATTATTATAAAAATGATCATATTATTATTCCGTGTAGTTTAAACAGAATTCATGAAAATTTAGAATCAAAAAAAATTCATAGAAAAGACTTTGGGTTTAAAAATAGTGATGTTGTTTTGGTTTATTGCGGTTCTATTTCTGGGTGGCAATCATTTAAAAAAATGTTTAAGTTTATCAAATCTCAAATATTGCAAAATAAAGATATAAAGGTATTGTTATTAACTAAAGAGTTGGATGAGGTTAAGATATTGGTATCAGAATTCCCTGACAGAGTTATTTGCACATGGTGTTCTGAAAAAGATGTATTACCAATTATAGAACTAGGAGATTATGGTTTAATAATTAGAGATAATACAATAACTAATGAAGTAGCTTGTCCTGTTAAATTTGCAGAATATTTATATGCTGGTCTAAAAGTAATTATAAGTGAAAAAATTGGGGATTGCAATTCATTTTTATTAGAAAATAATTGTGGTATTTCAGCTAATAAAATCAATAGAAGTTTAAATAGACCTACTATTGATGAAAAAACTTTTTTTAAAAGTTTGGCATTAAAAAAATTTTCAAAAAATCATGAAATAATCAATTCTAAATATAAACTTCTTTTAAAAAAAATCAGAAAAAATGCTTAAGGAAGAAACAATCTGGATTAGAAATATATTAATTAATGAGTTTTCAATTAATGACTTTCCATTATTAAATTTAGGAAGTTCTACTGAAAAGTTTAGAAGAACCACGCAACCATATATTCATAAAAACATATTTAGTCCATTAATTAAAACTAAAAAAAAAGTATTTCATTCTGATATCAAAAATGAAAAAGGAGTAGATTTAGTTGGAGATTTAAATAATAAATCATTTAGAGATAAAGTCAAGTTATTATCCATAAAAAGTATACTTTGCTCTAATATGTTAGAGCATTTATCAGAACCTCATATAATTTGTAAATCAATTCTTGAAGTTTTACCCACTGGAGGAAAACTTATAGTTACTCTACCATTACAATTCCCTTTTCATAAAGATCCAATAGACACAATGCTAAGACCAACAATTGAAGAATTACATAATATGTTTCCTGCTACAAAATGTATAGATTCTGAAATAGTTTTATCATCAAATAGATATATAGATGACTTAAGAGCTAATAAAAAATATTACTTTATAATGTTGATGAGATGGATAACCCCCTTCTATAAATATTCTGAATGGAAATTTATTATAAAGGACTTTTTTAATCGAAAGGAAAATTATTCTGCAACGTGTCTGTTGTTACAAAAGCAATAATTAAATAATTTTGAAACTATCGCAAAGAAATTTTGGATTAGATATTCTTCGGGCAATATCAATTTGGTTAGTATTATTACAACATGGTAAAATTTTAAATATTGATGGACTGAAAGGACTAACTTTGGGGGGTATTGGTGTTGAAATTTTTTTTGTATTAAGTGGATTTTTAATTGGTCAAATCATTATTAGAAATTTACAAAAGTCAAACACAATTAAATGTATTGTGAATTTTTGGATAAGAAGATGGTTTAGAATTTTACCTCTTTATTACTTAATGCTTCTATTTAAGTTTACAATTATTGATAGCTCCATTGGAAGCAACATTTTGTATTATATATTTTTCCTACAAAATAATTTCTACGGAATTGAATATTACGAAGTTACATGGAGTCTTGTAATTGAAGAATGGTTTTATATAATCATACCTATATTTTTATTTTTAACACTTAAATTGTCACGAAAAAAAAATAATGTTGTTATCATATTATTCATACTGTTTATTTTATTTGAAAACATCATACGTCTCATATATGTAAAAAAATTTAATGTCCCTTACAGTGGAGTAAATGGTAATGTAATATTTAGAATGGATGCCCTATTTTATGGTGTTTTACTTGCATATATAAAAATAAATTTTCAAAATATTTTTATTAAGTTGAGTAGTCTCCCAATATTCATTTTTTCATTAATTTGTTTTATAACTTATATTTATTTTATAATAACTTTTTCTAAGTTAGAATTAGGAATAAACGGCTATATTATTCCAAGAACAATTGGATTCACGATATTTCCATTAATAATTGCATTTATATTACCTTTTTTTGATTCAAAATCCTCTTTTTTTCAAAATTCTATACCAAGAAAAATATATTACAAATTTATCACATACACTAGCTTACTTACATACTCAATATACTTGGTTCATCCTCTTATATTTGAACAATTAATAAATAAAAAACTGTTTAAAATGGTTCCAGAAATTAGTTTTATTTTGGCAACAACTTTAACTTATATGATTTCATACATCTTGTTTAAATTTTTTGAAGCTCCAATTTTAAAATATAGAAATAAAAAATTTTCTGATAGGGTTACATGAAAGTTAAAACTTTAAAAAGTAATAGAATAGCTTCTTTAGATTTATTAAAAGGTGCAATTATGATAATTATGGCCTTAGACCACGTAAGAGATTATTTTCATTTTGATGCTTTTTTCTTCGACCCAACNGATCCAGAAAAAACCAATTTAGGACTATATTTAACTAGATGGATCACCCATTACTGTGCGCCTACTTTTAGCCTTTTAGCAGGTGTTTCAGCTTATCTAATTGGAATTAGAAAAAGTAAAAAAGAACTTTCATNTTTCTTATTAAAAAGAGGAATTTGGCTAATATTTATAGAGCTTNCAGTNGTAAACTTCTCATGGTTTTTTGACATTCATTTTCAAACATTTGGTCTTTTTGTTATATGGTCTCTTGGAATAAGTATGATTTTTCTTGCTGGTATTATACATCTTAAGCTAAAACATATTTTAATATTTAGTCTTTTAATGATTTTCGGGCATAACTTATTAGACACTTTTCATTTTGGAAATGATATTTTCTGGTCTATTATCCATGAATTTAACTTTATAGATTTACAAAGTGGTAGAAAGTTATTGGTAGGCTATCCAATAATACCTTGGATCGGGGTAATGTCACTAGGCTATTATTTTGGTTCATTTTATGACAGAAATTTCTCAGCTGAAAAAAGAAAGAAAATATTNTTCATAATTGGTNTTTCTTCCATAGTTATGTTTTTAATTGTGAGGTTCCTTAACGGTTATGGGAATTTAAATAATTGGAAACGATATGAGTTAGCAATTCAAACTACTTTTTCATTTTTCAATCCTGCAAAATACCCTCCATCAATTTCTTATTTACTAATGACTTTNGGGCCTATATTTTTAATTCTATCTANAACTGAAAACTTAAAAGGAAAAATTATTAATATAATTAGTGTCTTTGGAAAGGTTCCTTTTTTCTATTACATACTACATATATATCTAATTCATTTATTGGCTTTAATAACTGCATGGATAACTGGCTTTGGATGGAAAAGCTTGATAATTAAAGGATGGGTAACACAATCACCACTTTTAAAAGGTTTTGGATTTAATTTATGGATAGTTCACTTTGTTTGGATTGCTATTGTAATAGTGCTTTATCCATTTTGTAAAAAGTTCAGTATTTACAAACAAAATAATAAGGACAAAAAATGGTTGAGTTATTTGTGAATAAATATTGTTTAAGTTTTTATTAAAAAAATTATTCAAAANACNTATTTGAAGATTTTGGTTTTAACTTATAATAATATCAAATTATTCAACCATGAAAAAATCTATAACTTATCTTTTATTAATTGCACTATTTTCTAGCTGTTCTTCTAATAATGAAATATCTAATGGGGAAATGTCTAGCAATCAAAGTAAAGGGAAATGTCCATTACATTTTGGTAGTAATCAAACAAGTGGATTAACTACAACTAACCAAGGTAATACCAATCGTGACTGGTGGCCAAATCAACTAGACTTAACTATCTTAAGACAAAACTCTTCTTTATCTAATCCAATGGGGGAAGCTTTTAATTATGCAGAAGCATTTAAAAATTTAGATTACTATGCTCTTAAAAAAGATATAGAAATTGTTATGACTGAATCTAAGGATTGGTGGCCTGCAGATTATGGAAATTATGGTGGTCTTTTTATAAGAATGGCTTGGCACAGTGCAGGAACTTATAGAACTGGAGATGGAAGAGGAGGTACAAGAGCTGGACAACAACGATTTGCCCCTCAAAACAGTTGGCCTGATAATGCAAATTTAGATAAAGCTAGAAGGTTATTATGGCCTATCAAACAAAAATATGGACAAAAAATATCATGGGCAGACTTAATGATNTTAGCAGGAAATGTTGCACTAGAATCTATGGGATTCAAGACCATTGGCTTTGCAGGTGGAAGAACAGATGTNTGGGAACCACAAAGTAATGTTTATTGGGGAGCTGAGAAAAAATTTTTGGATGATGAGCGATATACTGAAGACAGAGAATTAGAAAAACCATTAGCCGCAGTACAAATGGGATTAATTTATGTCAATCCTGAAGGTCCTAACGGAGAACCAGACCCCATTAAAGCTGCTGTAGATATTAGAGAAACTTTTGGCAGNATGGGAATGAATGACGAAGAAACTGTTGCCTTAATTGCTGGAGGNCATACATTAGGNAAAACCCATGGANCAGCAAGTGGAGATAATTTAGGTGAGGCACCAGAAGGTGCTAGTATTGAACAGCAAGGAATGGGATGGAAAAGTAAATATAAAACTGGAAAAGGTGAAGATGCGATCACTTCTGGTTTAGAAGTCATATGGACTGAAGAACCCACAAAATGGAATCATGGTTATTTTGAAAGTTTNTTTGAAAACGAATGGGAATTAACCAAAAGCCCTGGAGGAGCTAATCAGTGGGTAGCNAAAAACCCTCATAAAATGTTTCCAGATGCTTTTNATAGTGAATTAATTCATAAGCCAACCATGCTTACCACAGATTTATCACTTTTGGAAGATTCAGCNTATAAAATAATTTCTCGAAAGTTTTATGAAGACCCTGCAGCATTTGAATTGGCTTTTGCGAAAGCATGGTTCAAACTTACTCATAGAGATATGGGACCAAAAAGCACCTATCTAGGACCAGAGATTCCAAATGAAGAATTCACTTGGCAAGATCCAATACCAACCAGAGATCACGATCTCGTAAATAAAAAAAATATCGCTTCGCTTAAAAAAAGCATACAAAACTCTGAATTAACCAATCAGGATATGGTAACNACGGCTTGGGCTTCTGCATCTACTTTTAGAATTTCTGACAGAAGAGGTGGGGCCAATGGATCAAGAATAAGATTAGAACCACAAGTNAGCTGGGAATCAAATAACCCTGATCAACTAAAAAGAATATTGAATATCTATGAAGAAATTCAACAAAAATTTGAGAGTAACTCCAATCAAAAAATTTCTATTGCTGATTTAATTGTATTGGGAGGATGTGTAGCAATTGAAGATGCTGCTTCAAAAGCTGGATATGATATATCTGTACCATTTGNTGCAGGGAGAATGGATGCCTCTTCTAACGAAACAAATATTAAAGGGATGGAAGTTCTTGAACCTATAGCAGATGGATTTAGAAATTATCAAAAGGCTGATTATACCCTTACTGCGGAACAATTATTAGTTGACAAATCACAATTACTAACTCTTACTGCTCCAGAAATGACTGTTTTAGTGGGTGGTATGAGAGTTTTAAATAGTAATTATGATAATTCAAGTATTGGTGTACTAACAGAAACCCCTGGATTATTAAATAACGATTATTTTAAAAATTTATGTAGTATGGATTATGAATGGAAAGCACAGTCAGAAAAAGCTTTACAATTTGATGGTTATATAAGAGGAACTGAAGAAATAAAATGGACAGCAAGTAGAACCGATTTAATATTTGGATCCAATTCTGAACTTAGGGCAATTTGTGAAGTATACGCAAGTGACGATGCAAANGAGAAATTCATTACAGATTTTGTAAAAGCGTGGACCAAAGTCATGAATCTTGATAGGTTTGAAATATAATTTATAGTCAGGACTTATTTACTAAATTTCTTATTCAATTATTATCAAGTTTGATATAGGGTTAATGTTCTANNTTTAAATTATCTAAATTCAAAACTAGAATAATGAAATTTGAAGATTTAAAACTAATATCTCCTATACTTGATGCTCTTAAAGATCAGAACTATAGTGAACCTACAGAAATTCAGGTAAAATCTATTCCATTAGTTTTAAATGGGGACGATGTACTGGGCAGTGCTCAGACTGGAACTGGAAAGACAGCAGCTTTTGAAATTCCTATAATTCAGCATTTAATGAATGGTGAACAAAATCATCTAAAAAATAGAAAAATATCTTCACTTGTAGTTACACCCACCAGAGAACTTGCCATACAAATTGAAGAAAATTTTAAAGCCTACTCAAAGTATACTCATATCAGATCTACAGTAATCTTTGGCGGTGTTTCACAACATTCTCAAACAAGAGCTTTAAAGAATGGTATTGACATTCTAATTGCCACTCCAGGAAGATTATTAGATCTAATAAATCAAGGATATATATCATTAAAAGGAATCAAATATTTTGTATTAGATGAAGCTGATCGTATGCTAGACATGGGATTTATTCATGACATTAAAAAAATAATTCAAAAGCTTCCTAAGAAAAGACAATCACTTTTTTTCTCAGCTACCATGCCTCAAAATATTGTGGATTTATCAAGACAAATATTAGTAAATCCAAAAAAAGTAAGTGTAAATCCTGTTTCATCAGCGGCAGAAACTATCAAACAATTTTTATATATGACTAATAAGGATAAAAAAAGAAATCTTTTACTGCATATTCTAAGTGATCCAAAATTGGAACAAGTATTACTTTTTTCACGAACCAAGCATGGTGCCAATAAAATTGTCAAAAATTTATCTAAGAAAAATATCAATTGTGCGGCTATACATGGGGATAGAAATCAAAACCAAAGACAAAAAGCATTAAAAGATTTTAAAGATGGTAACATCAGAGTTCTTGTTGCTACAGATATTGCTGCTAGAGGGATAGACATTAATAAACTGCGATATGTTATTAATTATGATATTCCCAATGAGTCTGAAACTTATGTTCATAGAATTGGACGTTGTGGACGCGCAGGAGAAGAAGGAATAGCTATTTCTATTTGTGAACCTGAAGAAAATGCTTATGTAAGAAATATAGAAAAACTAATCAAACAAAAAATTCCTCTTATTTCTTCGAATCCTTTTCCTCAGACCGATAAACCCATGAATAATGCTGAGAAAAAAGAATTTGAAAGGCAAAAACAAAAGAGAAGACAAGAGTTTTTTGCCAACAGAAATAAGAATAAAAAAAAATTAGGTTTAATAGAAAAAGAAGGTAAACAATATTAAAATTAAACGAACTAATTTAAAGCAGTAGATAGCGCTTTTAAAAAGGGTCCAAAAAGAAATAGAATAATCATAATTGCAGTCATAATCACTCCTACTTTTCTCAGTCCTTTTAAGGTTTTATACCAGTTAATCAACCTCATTTTTCAAAGATATTTAAATTAATTAAAATTCATTTAAAAGTTTAATTTAATTATTCAGGGATAATTATCAGTGTTTTTACTGCTTTATTAGTTACCTCTTTTTTAGAAAAATATATTTTTCTGTACTCGCCATTTATATATGGTTGGACTTGATTATCATAGTGATCACTCCAAAAATTACCTGAATTACCACTTGGAATTATAGAAAAGGAATTCTCTTTATTACCAATATCAATAATTCTTCTTGTAGATGGTAAAGAAGTAACTTTATAGTTATGATCACCAGGTTTAGACATGATTTTATTAACAACGTTATTTCCACCATCAATTGAGAAAGGACCTAAATTTAAAATCATATTTAAAGGTTTTACCTTGCCTAAAGGATGCTTATATTCTATAGTATGTACTTTTCCCCAATTCCACTTTTTAAAATCCTCCCCCCACTTAGTTTTCATTTCTTTAATAGCTTCTTTAAAACCTTTTAAGATTAAGTCTGAATATTNAAGTGCTTCTTCTTTTTCAAATGGAACAATCTTTGAATAAATTAAATTTTTAAAAAAATCCCAATGGTCGGGATTATTTAAATAAAGTCTAAAATATTCTTTGCCTAATCTTGGTTGTAAAGCTTCTTTCATTATATGATACATAGAAAACTGAAAAATAGTAGCTCCTAAAGATGTTATTTTCATATTACCATCCCATTGATTTAAAGAATTTAATATGCTTATTTCTAAACTAGAAAATGAGTTTTCAAATTTATTCAGTGTCGAACACAACTCGTCTTTTATATCAAAACCAGAATTTAAAAACACATCTGTCTGAATAGTTTTTAATTCATCTACTTTCCATTGATTTTGTGCTGATAGTAACTTATGTATTCTTTGGGCTCTATCTGCAGATCTAAAATAACCATCAAGTCTAGGAATATCTCCTACCTTATTACTTGAAGGTAAGTTATTAGCTGTTACAATGACTCCACTTTCAGGATTTATAAGATGAGGGTTTTCTTCAAAAGGTACATAAGATTGTATTTCATGACTAGGGTTATTTCCATCTAAAATAGTTTTAGCATATATGTTAGAATCTCTGACAGGGAACCTTCCTGCTACCCACCAAGCAATATTATCTAAGGTATCAGCATATGAAAAGTTAAGTCCAGGAGAAACTAATTTTGATAGAGAAGATTCGAATTGAGTTATATTTTTAGCATAATTAAGTTCGTATAACAAGTCAAAAATTGGGTTATNCAAATTGTAAAAAACCAATGAAAAAGCCAAAGGTTTGCCTTTATATCCTTCTAAAAAATCACTTATTATTGGGCCATGAGCAGTTTGTCTAATATCAAAACTGATTTCTTCATTGTCTTTAACCTTAATTATTTCATTAATTGTTTTTGACTGTGTCCATATATTATTATGTAAAACTTCATTTTCATTTTGAGGATTAAAACTTTCAGCATACAAATCAACTTCATCATTTTCAGTCATGGTTAAACCCCAAGCTTTAATATCATCATGTCCTATTAAGGGAAATGGAATAGTAGGAATATAATATCCGTAGGTATTAAAACCTGGATAAGAAATGTGTGCTTCATACCATACATCAGGCTTTGAAAGTCCAATGTGTGGATCATTAGCTAATAGCGGACTACCACTTTGAGATCTTTTGGAGGCTAGAATCCAGGAATTACTACCATGGAAAGGCGGATTATAAATATTAATACTTTCACTCCAATCAAAAAAAGAAATTAAATTATTATAAGAACTATCACCGTCTATAACTTCTGATTCATTATAGTATCTTTTTTTAATCGTATCTGAATTAGCTTCTTGAATGGTAAAATAATTTTGGTCAGCATAATCAGGGAAAATAATGGCTAAATTCTTGACACTCATTTTTTCTTTTATCATTGAGTATATCATATCTCTTCTCATTCCATCCATAAAAGAAAAAGCCATATAAATGGTCATGCTAGCAATATCTACTCTATCAAAATATCGGACTTCAGCGCCAATTAATTGATGTTCTATTGTTTTGGGACCATTTTTTATGAAACAATTAATCCCTTCTATAAATGCATCAACATATTTTAAAGCGTCAGTACTGATTTTTGAAGAATCTGCTATGTACTTTTTAGCATGATGAACAATCATATATGTTCTTAGCATTTTATCTACTTTTACTAAATCTTTTCCTAAAATTTCTGAAAGCTCTCCTCTAGCCAATCTTCTCTGTAAATCCATTTGAAAAAGTCTGTCTTTTGCTATGGTATATCCATAAGTGAAAATAGCATCGTGTTGATTTTTTGCTTCAATATGAGGAATTCCCCACTGGTCTTTTATTACAGTAACAGAATCTAATACATTTGAAATATTAACAATACCATTATTCGATGGCTTACTTAAATTAATTAAACTGTAAAGTGAAATTATTATTAAAAATAAAATTGAAATTAAAACAAATAAAATTCTATAAATGATCTTTTTCAAACTCTTAAATTAAGTAATCCTGACCCCCATTACACAAACATCGTCTATTTGTTCGTAATCATTTATCCACGAAGAAAATTCTTGGTCTAGAATAGCTAATTGTTGGTCCTCAGGTTTATTACTCATTTTTAAAAGTTGTTTTTTAAACTTAGCTGCCATATACTTTTTTCCTTTTGCTCCTCCAAATTGATCTTGATAACCATCAGAATAAATATAAAGCATATCATCTTTTTTCAATTTAACCTTATGCTTTGTAAAAGGCTTTTTTTCTCCTAAAAGTAATCCAACTGGCTGATGATCTCCTCTATAGGTTTTTAATTCTTCTCCTCTTACATGAATAAGAGAATTATGAGCTCCTGAAAACTCTACTGTTTTCTTTTTCATATTCAATTTACATAAAGAAATATCCATNCCGTCTTTTTGGGCACCCTCATCTTCTTGACTTAAAGATCTTATTATTTGAGCACGCATTTCACTTAGTATTTTATCAGTTTCTTTAATACCTTTTTCTATGATAATTTCATTGAGAAGTGAGGTACCTATCATACTCATAAATGCTCCAGGTACTCCATGGCCAGTACAGTCTGCGACAGTAAAAAAGATATTTTCTTCTTGATCTTTATATATCCAATAAAAATCTCCAGAAACCACATCCTTGGGTTTAAAGAAAATAAAACTTTTAGGCAGCGTATCTTTCAAATAGACTGACGAAGTCATCATGGCATCTTGAATTCTTTTAGCATAATTGATGCTATCGGTTATTTCTTCTTGCTTTTCCTCAATAACTAACTTCTGTTTTTTGGTGGTATTTAGCTGTTTATATACAAAACCAAGAAAACCAATTACAAGTAATATTCCAACGAAAAGAACTGCCTCAATTATTTTTTGTGTTTTGATCTCTTCTTCTTTAGCTTTAGTTTCTGCTTGTTGTATTCTGATTTCATCTAGGTGCTTTAAACTGTCCAATTTCTGTTTTAGTTCAAATTCTTTTTCTGACTCATACTTTGTTATATCTTCTTTAGCACTTAACTTTTCTAAACTATCTTTGTTTTCTACCATTTCTTCCAAATAAAAAATAGCTTTTTTATAATTTTTTAATTTTTTATGAATTTCAAAAAGTTGTGATAATATTTCTGGAGATCTGAGGCCTGTCATTTCTTTATCAATTTTAGCTGCTTTTTCAGCATTTTTTAATGCTTCATAATATTTATTTTCTCTAAAATTAATATCACTTTTTATAGAATAGTATATTCTAATATGACTAAAATCGGATTGTTTGTTGGCATAATGGAATAAACTATCCAAGGATTGCATTGCTTTTTCATAATCCATTGTTTCAGGACTTGAAGTATCAGAATAATTAGAATATAAAATAGAATAAACATTTGCTAGGATGGATTCATATTCATACTTTTTGTGTAACGAAATTATTTCATTCATTAAAATTATTGATGAATCTGTATTAAAGGAACTGGCTAGATTTAAGTTTGAAAGCATGATTCCTCCAGTATCTTTAACTAAAGTGTATAGCTTTTTATTTTCTTTAAAAATTTTAAATGCTTCTTCAGATTTCCCTTCACCTTGTTTAATAACAGCTATATTATTATTACAACGCAATATTGAATTAGTGTCATTTTTTAAACGTGCAATTTTTTCGTTCTTTACAAACATATCAAGGCTTTCACTTCTTCTATTTAATAAATAATAAGCTATTCCTTTTGAATTATTAAAAGTTGAATAGTAATATATTTTAGTAAGTATTTCGTTTTCTGAAGAATCTAATAAATCAATTGATGAATTAACTTTATCAATGGCTATATCAGAAAGAATAATAACAGAATCAGGATTTGAATACAAAATATCAGAAATTGCAGAATATAATTTCTGCATTTTTATGGTGTCATGAATAGAATCTACATTCATCATATTTAAGGCAGAATCTATTTTAGTTTGAGAAAAAAAAACATTACTAAAAAATAAAAAAGCCAGTAAAAAAAGAAGATGTTTTTTCATGACTTACAAGTTAAGTAAAAACTTTATGTCAAGAAACTCTTAAAGCAGTTCTTATTTGGAAAAAGAAATAAATCATAATACTTGCAACCATTACTTTTTGAGCAGTTACTTGAAGTAAGAGTGAATTTTGACTTGCATACGGACTTGGGCCAAAATCCATAATTATTAAAAAAAACATTAAGATAATTGTAAATAAAAAAGTTGCAAAAGAAAGAAATTTGTCAAACTCAGGAATTTTAAAAACAACATAAGTTTGAAGTATACTATGAACAAAAAGGGATCGAAAAGCTAATTTCACAAATACCATGTGCAGAAATATGGAGCCATTTTCTGCAGAAAAAACTGCAATAAATACAAAAGATAATATGGAAATTAATATTGAAAAAACTAAAAGTATATTTAGCCACCTATTGTTAATGACCTTCATTTCTAATTTTATAAATGAAACAAAAAAAGAAAAATAAGATACTGCAAATACAATTAATGAGGAATTGAATAAATATGCAGAAACTGTGTTGATTTCACCATTTCTTGCAGTCCACTCACCTAAATTGCTGAAATAATTATAAAAGAAATGATATCCATCAGTATTGGAATCTAGAATTGTTCCTCCTGGATATAAAAACATAGCTAGAGTATTAAAAATTATAAAAATTCCAATTCCTATATATCCTTGCCAATATTTAAAATTAGTTTTATTCAAAAAATGATCATTTTTAGTACTTTTTTATGTTTTTTCATCATTTTTTAACGCTTTTTTGATTTTTTTGTTCATATTAAAGCAAATTCTTTAAAATTTTAATTTTTTAAATATTAAATTTTAAATTCTTTTAAAAAATTCATTTTTTCAGGATTTTTAGTCTTTTTATATCATTTTTTGCACTTTTTTAATGAAAAACTTCATTTTTTATCATTTTTTGAAGCTTTTATTAAATGCTGCTCTACTTAACGGCTCGTACTCATCACGCTCACCCAAAAGAACTAAATCTTTGCTTTTTGAAATTCTGTGACTAAAATTGGCTAGATTTCCCGTTTTAGTACAAATAGCATGAACCTTAGTAACAAACTCTGCAGTAGCCATCAAACTAGGCATAGGACCAAATGGGTTACCTTCAAAATCCATATCTAATCCAGCTATAATAACTCTTTTACCACTGTTAGCTAACTTATTGCAAACACCCACAATTTTTTCATCAAAAAACTGAGCTTCATCAAGTGCTATAACATCAACATCCTTAGATAAAGGTTCTATTTCAGCTGATGAATGAACAGGAATAGATTCAATTTCATTAAAATCGTGAGAAACTACTTTATTTTTACTGTACCTGTTGTCAGTTACAGGCTTAAAGATTACCGCTTTTTGATTAGCAAATGCTGCTCTTTTTAGCCTTCTTATTAATTCTTCTGTTTTACCAGAGAACATTGATCCGCATATAACTTCAATCCAACCCAATTGATCTTGATGATTTACATTATTTTCTAAAAACATTATTTGATTTTTTAAAGAATTTATTCTTAATCTAAAATATTAAAAAATCTGTTCTTCTATTAATAGATCTTGACTTACTAGAAGTATTAGGAACTTTTGGATTAGATTCTCCATATCCTTTAAACTTTAGTCTGCTTTTTTCTACTCCATTTTTAATTAGATATTCCATAACACTGAAAGATCTATCCATTGACAATGCCAAATTAGCTTTATCAGGTCCTATATCATCGGTATGCCCTTGAATTTCTATGTTCAGTTCCTTATTGACTAAAAGCCAATCTACAAATCCATCTAAAACAATTTTTGATGACTCTTTTAATTTAGAAGAATTGGATTCAAAAAGAATATCATTTATAGTATATGCTTCCCCTTTCTCCATAGGTTTAACATCAATTTGTTTTTCCTTAACCACAGTATTTCCTACATCTTCTTCAGAAATAAGCAGCGATTCAAAAGCACCACCCTCTGTTTGAATTTCTAGCAAAGCATCTCCTTTAACTTCTTCCACATTAACAATAGCAATAAACTCTCCCTCATCTCCAACAGAAAAATTTTGTTCTTTTTTATTTCCATTTTTATCTCTTAAAATCATTTTTGCATTTTCACTACCATTTGGACCAAAAGAGCCTTTACCCTTTGCTAAAACTATTTTATCAGGTTTTGCTTCCTCAGGAATTTCAAAATAAAAAATATCTTTACCACCTAAACCCTCTTTTCTCGTAGATGAAAAATATCCATAATGACCGTCTACACTAACTATTAATGATTCCTCAGCCTCCTCACTATTAATAGGGTATCCTATATTTTTGGGCTCTTCCCAAATTAAGGTTTCTTCATTTTGCTGTGTGTAAAAAATATCAAAATCACCTGCTCCCCATCTGTAATCTGATGATTCAGATACAAAATAAAAAGTTCTGCTATCTGTATGAATAAAAGGAGACTTGTCGCTTTCTGAAGAATTAATTGGTTTTCCCATATTCTCTGCTTTTGACCAACTTCCATCCTCATTTCTATTAGAATAATATATATCTATTTTGCCATATCCTCCAGGTCTTGCAGAAGCAAAATATAATGTTTTTCCGTCTCCTGATAAGGAAGGTTGAGCTTCCCATGTTTGTGGGCCATTAATATTGGGACCTAGGTTTTTCAAAGGAGACCAGCTGTAGAAAGTAGTATCAAAATCTTTCCCTTCCCTTTTTAATGTGATTGTTTTTTTTTGATTTTCTGAAACATATAAG
>NYYE01000032.1 GCA_002686655.1 Crocinitomicaceae bacterium
CAATTAAACAATTAAAAGGAGGGGTTTCATCAGAACTAAAAACATTAAGAAGTAAGCTAATTGAATTTGCATCTCTTATTGAGTTGGAATTAGATTTTTCTGAAGAAGATGTTGAATTTGCAGATAGAAATCACTTAAATCAATTAATTGAAGCTCTAAAACTACATGTAGAAAAATTAAAGAACTCTTTCCAGTATGGAAATGCTGTTATTAACGGGGTTTCAACTGTTATAACTGGAAGGCCTAATGCTGGAAAATCAACTTTACTTAATAATATGCTTAATGAGCAAAGGGCTATTGTTTCATCAATTGCTGGAACCACAAGAGATACTATAGAAGAAATAATTACCATAAATGGAATAGACTTTAGACTAGTAGATACAGCTGGTATTCGGAATACTGAAGATGAAATTGAAAAAATAGGAGTTGCTAAAACCTTAGAAAAAATTAACCAATCCTCTTTAGTTATTTATATATATGATTGTGTTGAAACTAACGAACAAGAAGTTACTAAAGATTTAAAAAAATATATTGATGATAACATCCCTCATATAATTGTTGCTAATAAAATTGATTTGAAAAAAAATGTAAAAGAAATCAATAAAAATCATTTTAAAACTTCTTTAAATAACAAAGAAAGTATAGAAGATCTGAAAAAATTAATTTATAACTTATTTGAAAAACAAAATATCTATAATAGTGATATTGTAATTAGTAATTCCAGACATTTTGAAGCATTAAAACTTGCTCATGATGAACTTATTAAAGTGGAAAATGGATTAGTTGAAAATAAGTCTGGAGATTTGATAGCAATGGATATAAGACAAATCTTATACTATATAGGAAGTATAACTGGAGAAATATCCTCTGATGAACTATTAGGAAATATATTTGCTAATTTTTGTATTGGGAAATAGACTTTTAAATCAGTTCAGATATAAATAATTTAAATCTCTTTTTTAAATTAAGAACCGCAACCAATACAATCAAAATGGGAATCTTCAGGTTTAACCCCTTTTAACTTCATTTCAAGATTATGGATTTTATCTCTTATTTCCATATCTTCCATCATGTTACCTGTAAGCTTAGTTTTTAAAGATTCTATTTCGTTGGTTAAATTAGTTGAGGCTTCCATTTTTTTAATATTTATTCTAAAATAATTAGAAACTTTTAACTTCAATCAATATAATTTCATAAGTTTTTAAAATAATTTTCAACAATTATATTTACAGATGAATTGAATCTTTAAATCAACTTATTAATCCATTTTTTATATCTTGCCATAGAGAATTTAATCAGTTAAAATTATGAGAATTCTATTTTTTTTTATTTCTTTTTTTGTTTTTGAAATTTGTTATTGTCAAAAAATATCACCCACAAATAGCTTACAACTTATTTATCCAAAAACAACAATTGAAGCAAAAAAAGAAATTAACAGCTATTTACTTTTANATCCNCATAAAAAAGAATATTTCAATTCAATAGTGGATAGTAATTATATTTTATTGACAGGTAAACAATATTTCCCAGTTAAAAATTATATTGAGAACTATAATGCAAATGAGAATTTTAAGGAATTTTTAGATTATAAAAATAAGTGGTACTTGAGATACTATAATATTGAAAATTTATTCAATTTATGATAGCTCTTATTTTAAATATTAAAAATAAATATTTCACTTTACTACTTTTTCTATTAGTTAGTTCTACTTACTTATCACAATGTAATAATGGGAATAATTTTTTCCCAACAACTGTTCAATACCCAGTTCTAAATCAGTGGTGGTCTGCTACTGCAAATAATTGGGCTGGAGAAATTATTAAAGTCAGTGTTTCCAATGGAGAAAATTATCAGTTCTCCACTTGTGTAAGTTATGGAAATGTGCAAGCATCTTACGATACTGAATTAACACTAACAGANGNAAATGGAACAGTTCTAGATTTTAATGATGACTATTTAGGATGTGGTACTGGTTCATATATCAATTGGATTGCTTCATTTTCAGGAGAGGTATATCTACACATAAATGATCAAAATTGCTCCACTAATTCTATTGCTACTGAAGTAATGATTTTCAGATCTCCTGCAAGCAATTGCAATGCACCATCAGTTACTTTCAATAGAACTTGTCAGACCAATTCAACGTATGATGTAGCTTTAAATATTTCTTCTTTAGGAAGTGCATCTAGTTTAAATATTTTAAACTTTGACAGTGTATATTTCTCCAACACTCAAACAGGTAATTTTAATATTCTGGGTCTTTCAGGAATTTCAAACATAATTGTTGAAGATCAAAATGATTCTACATGTTTTTCTTCGCAAAGTTTTTCAATATGTAATCCTTGTTCTTATATATCAGCACCAAGCGATTTACCCTGCAATGCCCCTAGTTTAAACTTAGTTGAGCCTTTTTATGGATCTACTAATTGTGGATATACAGTTTCATCTGGAGGGAATTCTAACGGACCAGATAATTTTTGTGGAAATTCAAATAACGATTCATGGTTGGTCTTTACTGCGGCAGATGATACTGTAATTTTGAATTGGAATATTGTATATGANCCAATAAATGGATGTGATGACGGAGTTCAGTTTGCTGTATTAGAGGGTAATTGTAATAATGAGGATAATATGGTTGAACTTGCTTGTTACGATCCAGCAGGTATTTTTCAAAGTACTGGTAATTTCACCATACCAAGCGCATCAACATCTAATAATCCGCTAAATATTGGTCAAGAATATTTTATTTACATAGATGGATATTCGGGTGATTTATGTGATTATTATTGGATACCTAAATCCGGTGTGGCAACTAATCCAAATAATGATTCTTGTGAGAATGCAAAATTAATTAGTTGTGGTGATAGGGACACTTCTAATAATATTCTTACAATTAATTCAAATTTTCCTCCTTCATGCTCTGGACTAGTCCCAGGAAATGGCATATGGTATAAATTTATTGGTAATGATGCCATACTTTCAGTGTCTACATCAAATCCAGCAACTAATTTTGACACCCAAATTCACGTTTATGAAGGTTCATGTGACTCTTTAAATTTAATTGGATGTGACAACAATAGTGGAATAGGTAACACTTCTCAATATTCATTCCTTACAACTCAAGGAGTTGAATATTATATTTACGTTAACGGTACTATTGGAGCTACTGGACAGTTTGTAGTTTCATTCGATTGTCAGTTCTGTGATTTTTCTGTCTCATCTTCTGTTATTAATGAAACTTGTGACGGAGAAGACAATGGGCAAATTATAATTGAAATTACTGGCTTTGGACTTTTTAATATTGATACAAATAGCACCATGCTAATCGATTCACTTTCTGCCAATATTTACAACATAAATAATCTTAANGATGGAAATTATAATATATCAGTACAAAATTTAGATTTCCCTAATTGTGATACTAGTTTTTCATTATATATAAATGCTGGGTTTAACAACTATAATTTAATTATAGACACCTTAATTTGTTATGGGGATTCCATAATTATTAATAATACTATATATAATTCTAATAATAACAGTGGGAATGAAATACTCAGCACTATAAATGGGTGTGATTCTGTAATTAATATAATATTAAGCGAAAGGCCTGAAATTTCTTTTTATGTAGATACTATTATTTGTGAAAACGACAGTATTTTATATAATAATGTATGGTACAACTTTAATAATCCAATTGGGGAAGAAATTTACATGGCAAATAATGGGTGTGATTCAACTGTAACCATTGAATTAAATTTTAATTCTCTTCCTAACGTATCTAGTAACTTTTCTGATTCTTTAATTTGTGAAGATGACACCGTTATTTTCTACGGTACTGGTGCTAATTCTTATACTTGGAACAATAATATTTTAGATAGTACATTAATAATTGGTCCACAAGAAGGTGAATATATTGTTACTGGCATTGATAGTAACAATTGCCAAAATAGTTATCATTTTTTCTTAAGTACCGAATTTTGTCCAAGAGAACCATATTCTTTATATATCCCAAATGTAATGACTTCAAATCAAGATGGTATTAATGATGTTTTCATGATAACTGGAACTTCTTATGAATTAATTTCTATGAAAATTTTCAATCGTTGGGGACAACTTATTTTTAAAGATTATAATGGACGAGGATGGGATGGAAGGTTACCATCTGGTCTAAAAGCTAGTAATGGAAGTTATCATTATTTTATTGAAGTACAGCCTCTTACTCGTCCTCCTTCAAATTCTAAAAAGTATAATGGCATATTAAAGTTGTTTAGCCATTAATTTATTTCACTTTCGTATCATATCTTTACCTGTAATACATCTTTAAATCTGGTAGTGTAACAAGGAGATAATTTTTCTTGTTTTAATCGCCATTTTCTATCAAATCCTTGTACTGCTAATCTGACTTTATTTCTTCCCATTTTTTCGTTTATATGGTCTATCGCATACATAACATCTCTTGTTTTAAAAGGGTCTTTATTATTAAATAAACTAAGTTGCTTGGAACTATCCGGTACAATATCACCCACTATCACCCCTGCTTTCTTATAACTAAATCCTTTTTTATATATTTTTTTCAAAGCCATTAAAGCTTGCTTGGTAATTTCCATACTATCATTAAGAGGAACATCTAAAATCACTTTTTGATAAGGATTATACTGATTTTGAGAGTTTTTAAATGGATTGGTTTTAATAAAGACCAGTATAGATGCTGCTAAACTTTTTTGCTTTCTCAGTTTTAAAGCACATGTTGATGCGTAAGAAGCTATTGCTTCCATAAGTTCCTCATAAGTCACTACATCCATGCCGAATGACCTAGAAGTACAAATATTTTTTTTTCTTGGTGGTTGGTGCTCAATAGCATAACAAGGTATACCTTTTAACTCTTTAACCATTCTTAAACCATTGACACTCATATTTCTTTTTATCCAAGATTCGTTAGCATTAACCAAATCAAATGCTGTTTCAAAACCATTCTTAGATAGAAACCTGGCATATTGTCTACCTATTCCCCAAAGATCACTTACTGAAGTATGTCTCAATACATGATTAATAGTTGTATTTTTTTTCATTAAAAAAACACCATCTTTCCTATATTTTTTAGCTATTCTATTAGCTACTTTTGCAAGTGTTTTAGTAGGTGCAACGCCTATAGAGACTGGAATACCTGTCCATTTCCCTACTCTTGTTCTTAAGTCAATAGAAAATTGATTTAATTTCATTACTCCTTTCAAGTCTAAAAATGCTTCATCTATAGAATAAACCTCAATTGCAGGACTTCCTTCATTTAAGATTTGCATTACTCTTTTAGAAAGGTCTCCATAAAGAGCAAAATTGGAGGAAAAAATATGAACTTTATGACGATCGAAAAGGGACTTCATTTTAAAAGCAGGAGCTCCCATTTTTATACCTAAAGATTTTGCTTCATTACTTCTAGCAATTACACATCCATCATTATTAGATAATACTACTATAGGCCTGTTCTCTAATTGTGGCTGAAAAACTCGCTCACAAGAAGCATAAAAGTTATTACAATCTACTAATGCTATCATACCTTATGTATAATATGAGTAACTACACCCCAAACCTGGAAATTCATTTCTTCTGTAATTTCTATAGATTTAAAATCATTATTCTCAGCTTTAAGATAAAGTTTATTCGATTTTTTTTGAATTCTTTTAACAGTGAACTCTCCATTTAATACTGCTAGTACTATAGTGTTATTTTTAGGCTCTAAAGCGCGATCTATAATCATTACATCTCCACTAAAAATTCCTGCATTTTGCATAGAATCTCCAGTTACACGAACACAAAAAGTGGCTGATGGGTGTTGTACTAAATATTCTTGTAAGTTTAAATCCAAGTCCATGAAATCCTCAGCTGGCGATGGAAATCCAGCTGGAACATCAGACTGGTAAAAAGGAATGTCTAATACTTTTTCATCCATAGAATAAAAGCTTAGTTCTTTACCAATATGTATGCGCTTTAATTTTTTCAGAAGAGGTGCTTTATTAAGTAAAAAGTAAATTTCTTTTTTCTGCAGAAAAAACCACTGTTCGTTCAGAACTATTTATCCACAAATAAGATTGTGGATTTTTTTTCTAATCACTATTTTCTTCTTCAACAAATTCAATATTTGCTTGAATTTCAGGGATGTCTCTTATTTGGATTTCTTTCTTTATTTGAGTAGATTTTTCTATTAAATCTTTTGTTAGTATTTGTTTATTTCTTTTCTCCATTGGAGGATTGAGTTTTTCTGCACCTTCAAACTCAATTACACTTTTTAAAATTTCTTTTGGTAATTGAGATCCTGCTTTTTTTAGAGTGTCTAGGAATTCATCTGCAAAATATTGATCAATCTGAATTCTTCTTTTGGTGGTATGAGCAAATTTTCCAATAATTCTACATATATCATCTCTTTCTTCTGGACTTAATTTTTCCACAATTTCAAAATCTTGAATTTTCTTAAGGCTAATAATAATTGGCTCAATTGCTTCTTTTGAAATAATATAAACATTATAATCTCCCATATTATATGTAAGCTGCTTAATAACTTTTAGTGTATTGGAGGGAATTACAAGAAACAAATCTTTTTTTACATCTTTATGCTTGGCATATTTTTTAAGATTGTCCGTTTGATTTTTAATATAGCTTGGAAAATTATCTAAATCATCATTTGACGGACTTTTAGCATCAAAAATTATATACTGATCAGAAATTAATACCGTATTGTCAGGCTTATTTCTTGGATAAGGAAATTGTTCTTGAGAGATGTATTTAAGTACATGATTTTTACATATCATTTTTATATGAAACTCAATATCTTTTTCATGTTCTGCCCATTTTTTCTTCATTTTCTCATAATGAATTTCTTTCTCCTTTACTCTCTCATCATTTAACCGTTCTTTTTCTTTCTCTAGAGATTCTTGAAGCGAGACACTTTTCTCTAAAGATTTTTTAAGTTCATTATTACGTGATTCTTCTTTTGCTTCTAAGCTGGTGATTTTTGTTTTTAATTGATTTCTTTCACGGTCTATATTTTGTAATCTTTCAGCAATTTGAATTTTCTCAGTTTTAATTTGACCAAACTCATCTAGTTTAGTATTGGCAATATCAATATCTCGCTGTAGGGTATTTATTTCAACTTCCTTTGCCGCTAGTTTTTGTTCTAAATCAGAGTTTTTATGTCTTTCTTCTTCTATATTTGATTCTAACTCGCTATTGCCATCTTTCTTTCTAGTGATTAAAAAAACAACTGCTGCAAGTAATATTAGTAATATAAATAAGATAATAATGTCCATAAATAATATTTAAGTCTAAATTAATTATTTATGAATATAAAAAAGAAGAACATAAATATTATAAGTTCTAATTCAATAAAAGAAATAAATTTGAAATTAATAAAGTTAAAATGAGCAAAGAGAAAAAACCCATTCTGAATGAACTTTTCGAATCTCGAAATAAATATAAAGAATTAGCTGAGGATATTGATAAAGAAGAATTTATCAAAGTTGTTAAGAGTAGAAGAAGTGTTAGAGTGTACAATGAAGAACCTGTCAAAGAGCAGGACATGAGAGCATGTTTAGAACTTGCCTTATTAGCTCCAAATTCTTCTAACCTACAGCAGTGGGAATTTTATTGGGTTAGGAATCAGGAGAAAAAAAATAAACTTATTGATTATTGTTTGGGACAACCTGCTGCAAAAACCGCTCAAGAGCTAGTAGTAGCTGTTGCTAGACCAGATTTTTGGAAAGTCAATCAAAAGAGAATGCTAGAAAAAATAGATGCTATGGGTGATAAGGCTCCAAAATCAGCTAGAAAATATTATTCGAAAATTGTACCATTAGCATATAGACAAGGGTTTTTTTCAATAAGAGGATATTTGAAGAAATTAGCTATAGAAATTAGGGGAATTAAAAAGCCTACACCAAGAGAACCTTACAATAAAAAAGGAATGTCTGTATGGGCCCACAAATCGACAGCTCTAGCCTGTGAAAACTTAATGCTTTCATTAAGAGCCTATGGATATGACAGTTGCCCTATGGAAGGAATGGATTCTAAAAGAATAAAGGCACTTCTAGGACTCAAAAATCCTGCAGAAATATCAATGGTTATTAGCGCTGGAAAGAGAGCTGAGAATGGGGTTTATGGAAAACAGGTCAGGTTTGATAATAAATATTTTATTCATGAATTATAGATTTATTTTTTGTTTTCTAATAACTGTTAACTTAACTGTTAATACTAACTATTCTCAAGAAAATAACTTTAAAAAAAACTTAATCTCCAATATGTTAAAGGCTATCGATTCACATAATCAAATAGCATTTGAAATGTTTAGAAGCGAGAGGAATAAAAATGGAGAGTTCATTGAAGGAAAATTCTTTGCTAAACTACAGAGTAATCCTTATAAAATTTATGCTAAAATGGAAGCTCCAAGAGAGGGTGCAGAAATACTATATAAAAGTGGGGAGAACGAAAATAAAGCACTAGTTAATCCAAATTTTTTCCCTTACATAAGCCTTAGCTTTGACCCAAATGGAAGTTTATTAAAATCAGATGGTCACCATAATATAAAAGAAGCAGGATTTACTTTATTTTCTAAAATGTTCAAAACACATATAAAAAATTACGGAGAAGCTTTTTATGATTTAGTCTCTTATGAAGGTAAATTTATTTGGAATGAAAGAAAATGTCATAAAATCACAATCGAATATTCAGATTATAGAGAAATTAAGTATAGCTCTAAAGGTAACGAAAACTTATATGATATTGCAGAAAAAGAGATGATTAATGTAGCTAAACTAAGATTTTTAAATCCAGATATAAATGACACTAAAAAAATTGACAAAGGCCAAGTGATTTCTATAACGAGTCTTTATTCAAAGAAATCTGTTTTATATATAGATGAAGAAAATTATTTCCCTATATACCAATTAATATACGATGAAAATGGACTTTTTGAAAAATATATTTACACTAAATTAATTTTGAATAAAGAAATACAACCTGAAGAATTTAATAGAGATTATAAAGAATATAATTTTTAACTTAAATAAATATTCTGAATTATAATTATTTTACTTTTGCCTCATGCAAATTCAAATTCTTAAATCTAAAATACATCGAGTTAAGGTAACAGGTGCTGATTTGAACTATATTGGAAGCATTACCATAGATAAAGACTTAATGGAGGCTTCTAACTTAATTGCTGGAGAGAAAGTTCAAGTAGTTAATATTAATAATGGAGAAAGAATTGAAACATATGTAATTCCTGGCAAAAGAGGAAGTGGTGAAATTGCTTTAAATGGTCCAGCTGCTAGAAAAGTTGCAAAAGATGATATAGTTATTATTATTTCATATGCAACTTTAGATTTTGAAGAAGCTAAAACATTTGAACCAACTGTAATTTTTCCAAATGAAACAAATAATTCTCTTATATAAAACACTTTATCACTACTTATTTTTATTAAAAAAATCAATCTAATCATTTCTGCATTAATTTAACTGCATGAAAAGAAGAGACTTTGTAAAAATTGGAGGGTTAGGAACTACGGCTTTAATTATTGATGGGTGCAAGGCTAAAGGCAATTCTGAAAAAAAAGAGATTTTACCATTACCTCATCTCAATCAAGTAAAAGTTATATCTACTTGGAATTCAGGAATTAATGCAAATAAAACAGCAATAGAAGCTTTAAAAAATAATAAGTCTGCATTAGACGCTGTTGAACTAGGACTAAACGTCATTGAATCTGATCCAGAAAACACAAGTGTTGGAATTGGAGGTTTGCCTGATGAAAATGGAAATGTTACGCTTGATGCATGTATCATGGATCATCAATTTAATTGTGGATCGGTAAGCTATATTCAAAATATTAAGAACCCCATTTCAGTTGCCAGAAAGGTAATGGAAGATACTCCTCATGTGATGTTAAGTGGTAAAGGAGCTTATAATTTTGCTATTTCAAAAGGTTTTAAACACGCCAATTTATTAACAGAAACATCCAAAGAAAGTTGGGAAGAATGGAAAAAAGAAAACAACTCTAATCTTCCTGCAATAAATCACGAAAATCACGATACTATAGCTATGATTGCTTTAGATCATAAAGGTAATCTAGCTACTGGTTGTACAACAAGTGGATGGGCATATAAAATGGAAGGTAGGGTTGGTGACTCACCAATTATTGGTTCTGGTGTATATTTAGATAATGAAGTTGGTGCTGCGTGTGCAACTGGATTAGGTGAAGCGATAATCAAAATTTGTGGCAGTCATGCAATTGTAGAATTAATGAGAAATGGAGAGAGCCCTGAACAAGCTTGTAAAATAGCCATTCAAAGAATTAAAAATTCTAATAAAGATTTAAAAGATTTACAAGTAGGGTTTATTGCAATGAATAAAAAAGGCGAAATTGGTTCATATAGCTTATATTCAGGCTTTAATTATGCATATCAAGATATTCAAAGATCTAAACTTATTGATAGCCAATACGATTTTGAATGGAAAGGTTAAATTTCTTTTCGTTTTATGTTTTTCATTTTTTTTAGTTAGCTGTCAGAATGAATCAGATGGTAATTTTATTGCCAATACATCTATCATCCCTAAACCCCAGTTAACTCAACTTAAAGAAGGTTATTTAGAAGCTTCTGAGTTTATAATAAATGAGAATTCTAAGTTCGTAGATCATATTAATTTTTTTGAAAATCAATTTCAAAATTATTCTCAAAAAAAAGGTAAATATATTAAAAGTGGAATCGGAGAAAACTTAATTGTTAATATTAATAATGAAGGCTTACAAATAAAGGGGAATTATAAATTAAAAGTTGATGAAGAAAAAATATTAATAGAGGGAGATCAAAAGGGAATATTTTATGGATTTCAAACTTTGTTCCAATTGATTCTACTTAACAACGAAAATTTTAAAGAAAATTTTAAAATTCCATGTCTAAAAATTCAAGATTCTAGTTCATTTAGTCATAGAGGTTTTTTAATGGACTGCTGTAGACATTTTTTTTCTATAGAAACTATAAAAAAATATATTGATTTATTGGCATTTTATAAAATGAATGTTCTTCATTGGCATTTAACTGAAGACCAGGGTTGGAGAATTGAAATGGAAAAATATCCTAAATTAAATAGTATTGGTTCTTTTAGAAAAGATTCTTTAGGATTATATGGTGGCTTCTATACCAAAAATGAAATAAAAGAGATTGTAAATTATGCAACTGAGAGATACATTGAAATAATTCCTGAAATTGAACTTCCAGGACATTCAACTGCTGCCATAGCTTCCTATCCATATTTGTCATGTGAGCAGAAACCTGTTAAAGTTGCTAATACTTGGGGAGTTTTTAAAGATATTTACTGTGCTGGAAATGATTCTGTCTTCCTATTTTTAGAAAATGTTTTTGACGAAATAGTTGATTTATTTCCAAGTAATAGGATTCATATTGGCGGGGATGAGGCCCCTAAGTTCAGATGGGAAAATTGCAAGAAGTGTCAAAATAGAATGAAAAATGAAAATTTACCTGACGAACATGCACTTCAAAGCTATTTTATTGAAAGGATTGCAGAAATTTTAGCTAAAAAAAACCGATCAATAATAGGTTGGGATGAAATATTAGAAAGTGAAATTAGTAGTGAAGTAAGTATTCAATCATGGAGAGGTTTTTTTGGAGGTGTTGAGGCTGTAAAACAAGGGAAAAAAGCTATCATGTCTCCTACCTCACATTGTTATTTTGATTATGAAATTGAGTCGATAGATTTAGAGAAAGTTTATAGTTTTTCCCCAATTCCTAATGGATTAGACTCTATTGAAGAAACATTAATTATCGGAGGAGAATGTAATTTATGGTCTGAAAGAATTCCAAACGAGAAAGAATTAGACTGTAAGTCATTTCCTAGATTGCTTGCCATGAGTGAGGTATTATGGAGAAATCCTAAAAAAAACTATGTAAACTTTCAAAAAAGAGTCGAATCTCATTATCCAATATTGGATGTTCTAAATGTAGATTATGGTATAGAATCTACTCCAGCAACAATTAAGTTAGAACATTCAAAAAAAACTCATGCTGTAATTGAAACAAAAGTTAAAAATTTGAAATATTTTTTTCATTGGGGAGATGATAGTCTAAAACCATTAAATAATAATAAAACTATTGTAAATAGTTCAGGAATTTTAAGTATTCAGGCATTTAAAAATCAGCGAAAGTATGGAAAAGTAATTCAACAAAAAATTTCAATTCATAAAGGAATTGGCAAAAGTGTGGAGTACAAAAATTTTTTTAGCGAATACTATAAAAGTGATGGAGTAAAAACTCTAACCGATGGAAAACTTGGTAGCTTAAACTTTAAGGATGGAAATTGGCAAGGCTTTTTCGGATCTAATTTTGAAGTGGTCCTAGATTTAGATACCATGACCTCATTAAATAGTATATCCATCAATTTTTATCAGTACATCAACTCTTGGATTGTTATCCCAAAAAACATTCAACTTTATAAATCAACAGATCAAAAAAAATGGACTAAAGTAAAGTCATTAGAAGGTTTTTCAGAAATAAAAAAAAGAGGAAAATTTATTAAAGAAGCTATTTTTCAAGATTTAAAAATCGAATCAAAATTCATAAAAATAATTGCTGAGAATTTTGAGGAATTACCTTCTTGGCATGAAGCAGCAGGTTCAAAATGTTGGATATTTACTGATGAAATAATAATAAGATGATTTTAGAAGCTTGCGTATCTTCCAAAGAGGGCTTAATATCTGCTGAAAAATTTAATATTCAAAGAGTTGAAATTTGTGAAAATTTAGAATTAGATGGCTTAACCCCTTCATTACAACTTCAAAATATTGGAAGACTTGAATTTAAAGGATCTAAATATATTATGATCAGACCTCATGCTAATGGTTTTTTTTATAATTCAAAGCATTTTCAAGAAATGAAAGATTCAATACATATTGCCAAAAATTTTGGGGCTGAGGGTGTTGTTTTTGGAGCTTTAAAAAATGGAAAGATTGATTTTAAAGTAAATGAAGAATTACTTCATACAGCTCAGCAATTAAATTTAAAATGTACATTTCATAAAGCCATAGATATGTGTAATCATATAAAGCAAAGTTTAATAGAGATATCTGAAATGGGATTTGATTGGGTACTTACTTCTGGAGGTGAAAATAATGCAGAGCTAGGAATAAAAAATTTGATTTCTATGGCTAATATTCCCAACAGAAAAGTAAAGATTCTTGTGGGTGGAAGTATTTCGCCAAGTAATTGCCAAAAGTTTAAAAATATTGGGATAGATGGTCTTCATTTTAGTATAGATAAAAACAAAATAGTAAATGAAGATAAGATTGAAGCTATTTTAGAGAAAATCTAACTTTCAATTTTTAATAATTAATATTCAACTAATAAACTGAAATTTCATCAAAAAACAACCAACTAGTTCCACCGCTACCCAAATGCCAAGGTGGGCATAAACCATAATTCTTAGCTTTAACTTTAACATATCTTGCTTTAAATGGCTTTATTAATTTTTGTTCGAACTGTTTTATTACAGATTCAGATGTATTATCCGGGATGGAGTGATTTAAAGAACAAATTTCCTCAAAATTTTTACCATCTAAAGAACCTAAAAATACTACTTCTTTTGGAAGCCATATCCATGATCTAACGTCTTGAATAGCACCAATATTTAAATATCTTATATCCTCAATAACCCCTAAATCTACAGTAGATTCAAAATCTTCTCCATAGAAACCTTGCCATCTTCCAGTTAAATAATTATTGGGCCCTTTTAATCCATCAACTAATGCTTTATCTCCACCTGCATCATACTGATTACTGTAAGGAGTTTTTAATTTAATTGTTCTTTGTTGATTGAACTTTAAGAAGTAGGCAGATTCTACTTTGCTTACTTTTTCACCATACTGAGAATAGCAATAAATAGTATCAGTTTTATTTAAATAAAAAGAAGAAGAATAAACTTTAAAATCTAAATCAGAAGATTTCCTGTAGAATAACTTTTCTTTACTACCCCCCTCAATTTTTACTTCAATAGAATCTTTAAAAGTATTAGAATTAGCAATAATTCTTGGTATTTTCAAAATATGAAGATTATCATTTATCTCAGTATTATAAAATTCATCACATTCCCATTTATCATTAGAATTTTTAGTCTTATTTATAGATAAAATTCCACCTTTGAGAATTTCATTAATATGTAAATAATTTCTATTTAATTTTTCTCCATTTAGTGTTACATTATTGATGTATATACATTCTGAATCGTTAGTATTGCTAGCAATTCTAAAATGATTTCCATTTTCTAAGTTAATGGTTACATCTTTAAAAATTGGTGTTTGAATTATATAATATGGATCTCCTGGGTTAGCATCAAATAGACCAATTGAACTTAAAACATACCAAGCAGACATTTGCCCACAATCTTCATTTCCAATAATTCCTGTTGGCTGTGTAGAATACATTTCATTTAAAATATTATTTACCATTTTTTGAGATTTGATTGTATTACCAACCATATTGTATAAATAAGCCATGTAATGGCTGGGCTCGTTTCCATGGGCATATTGTCCAATTAAACCAGTTATGTCAGCTTGATTTCTTCCTTCTAGAGTAGAGTTAACAGTAAATAAATCATCTAACTTATCTTGAAATAATTGTTCTCCCCCATGTAAATTAATTAACCCCTTCATATCGTGAGGAACAAAAAAACTATATTGCCAAGAATTGGCTTCTGTGTAGTTATAATTAACTTCAGATGGAATAAAACCAGACTTCCAATTTCCATTTGTTTTAGGTTGCATTAGCCCAGTGTTTTTATTAAATAGATTTTTGTAAGACTGAGATCTATTAATATATTGTGCTGCACAACTAGAATCATTTAAATATTCTGCCATTTTATAAATACACCAATCATTATAGGAATACTCCAATGTTTTAGAAACAGATTCTGGCTCTTCAAAAGATGATATATATCCTCTGTTTTTAAACTCTGGAATACCTAAAGTTTCTCTATTAGAAACATGTTTCATAGCGTCAAACAACTTATTATATTTAGGATATTTAATTCCTTTTACATAAGCGTCAAGAATTACTGAAACCACATGATACCCAATCATACAACCTGTATAATTTGCACACAATTCCCAAATGGGTAGTTGACCACCATAATTGTATTGATTTAAAAATGTATTAAGAAAAGCAGAGGTTTTATTTCTCTCAATTAAGTTAAATAAAGGGTGAGTGGATCGAAAGGTATCCCAAAGAGAAAAAACTGTGTAATTAATTAATGAATCACTATGAACTTCCATATCTGTTGATCGAAAATCACCATTTATATCACTGATAATATTAGGTGCAATCATAGTATGATACATAGCTGTGTAAAAAATTTCTTTTAAAGAATCTTTATCAGTAGAAATCTTAATTTTTTGTAATTGTTGATTCCATATGTTTTTAGAATTGGTTTTATATTTATGAAAGTTCCAATCCTTGGCCTCAGTATTTAAATTCTCCTTTGCATTTTCTTCACTAACCATTGAAATTCCCACTTTTACCATAAGTTTATCATCTTTCAAATTATTAAACCTTAGAAATACTTTAGTAGAATTGGCATCTTTATTTGTAAAGGATTCAAAATTTTCTGAGAACTCCATATAGAAATAAAAATGTTGTTCATTCGCCCAAGATTTTGAAATTCTTTTTCCAGATATTTCTTTAGAATTTCTAATATCTAAACTCCAATCAAGGAGAATATCTCTATGCTCTAAATCTAAAACTATACTTGGACTTAAATTTTTATTATTAAAAGTATACTCGTGAAGCCCTACTCGTTCAGTAGTAGTTAATTTACATTTAATATCATATTTATCTAACAAAACTTCATAATATCCTGCAGATGCCAATTCATTTACTTTTTTAAAAGTTGAGCTATAATTATTAGATGAATCATTTAAATACCCATTATTAAAACAAATATCTCCCATAGTTGGCATTAATAAAAGATCACAATAATCTCCTATTCCAGTGCCACTTAAATGAGTGTGACTGAATCCATAAATGATAGAGTCAGAATAATGATAACCTGAGCATCCGTCCCAGCCTTCTATTCGAGTATCAGGACTTAATTGTACCATACCAAATGGCATGGTTGCCCCGGGAAAAGTATGACCGTGAGCACCTGTCCCAATAAAAGGATTTATATAATTAGAAAAATCTTCTTTATTATTGGAACAACTAAAAATAAAAAGACTAAAAAATATTAAATATATATTTTTCATTTACTGAAAATTATAAAACTAATTTTGTTTAATGACCTACTTTATCTGTTGAAGATTCCCAATTAACTCCCTGTAATTTTAATTTTTTATTAACCGTCCATGCAAATAAAAATAGGTAGGCAAAACAAACAACACCCACCCAATAAGAATGTTGAATCCCTAATAAATTATCACTAGCAAGGGCGCCTTGTAATGTAGAAATAAATCCTCCACCCATAATCATCATAATCAATAAACTAGAAGCTGTATTGGTTTTTTCTTTCAAACCAGCAATTCCCAAAGTGAAAATACATGGCCAAAGTGTGCTACAAAATAAGCCCACAGCAATAAAGGCAAAAACACTAATAATCCCGTTAGCAAAAATACCTACTAGCGTCGCCAAGATTCCAATTGCAGAATAAATCATAATTTGATTAACTGGATTTCCTTTGCTTATCTTGTCAGCGATTATAAGTAGGAAAACTAGAGCAATGTAGGGAAGAAATTGTTGCATTCCATATCCAGCAATCCAATTTACAAAGAGAAATATTCCAAATGCTACAAATGGAAGTATTAAACCTAAAATAGATTTTAATTTATTAGAAATATTAAAGGCCCCTGCAGCAGAAGTCCATCTACCAATCATTAAACTTGCCCAAAATAAAGAAACAAATGGAGCCACACCACTTTCCTCAGTACTAAGTTCTTGTTTCATAAACTCTGGAAGGTTACTTGCTGTTGAAACTTCAACACCTACATACAAAAAGATGGCTATCATCCCCAAAACTACTTGAGGATATTTAAGAGTTGCTAAAATATTTCCACTATTATTACTTTCATTTTCCTCACCTAATCGATCTGGCACAGATGAAAACTTAAATAAGATGGCAGCTATTACAAATGCAGCTCCTAAGAAAAGATATGGAGTTTGAACAGATTGTAAATTTAAGTTAGTTTCACCTGATGAAAGACTTCCAAAAATAGCAAAGGAGACAATAACTGGTCCAATAGTAGTGCCTACGTTATTAATTCCTCCTGCTAAACTCAAACGCATATTACCTTTTGATGGATCTCCCATTTGAATAGCCAAAGGATTAGCAGCAATTTGCTGTAAAGAGAAACCTAATCCTACAATAAATAATCCTGTTATCAATAAAGGAAACGATTCATTATTAGAGGCAGGAATAAAAAGAAGTGTTCCCAATGCAGAAATTATTAGACCTAATGATAAACCATTTCGATAACCAATAACATTAAGAATGTCCTTCTTAATAAAAGAAGATATTCCAAAATATAAAAGAGATCCTACTGTGTAGGCAATGTAAAAAGCTAAAGAAATTAGCTGAGACTCTAGTTGGCTTAGGTTTAAAGCCTTTTTAAAAACTGGGATTAATATATCATTACTTGCAGCTACAAAACCCCAAAAGAAAAAGATTGAAATCAAGGTAGTAAAAGCGCCTAAATTTGTTTTTTTATTCATAAAATTAATTTACTTAAAATATTGATAATAGTATCATCAAAAGATGATTTTATTCAAACTTTTTAAAATTTCTACCCTGTATTAGTGTTTTTGTTTAATATTTTGATATATTTGTTAAACATGTATTTAACTCATCTTGATTAACTTTCAATATATTCTGAAATGTCTAATAATAAAATAGTTAAAGGTTTTTCTAAATTATCTAAAGAAGCCAAAATAGAATGGATAACTAATGAATATTTAAATGGCGACGATCAATATATAAAGTTTCTAAAAAGTTATTGGCATAATGACTCTAAAGTTCAAAAAATTCATGATGAGTTTATAGAAAATACTATCACTAACTTTTACATTCCATTTGGAGTAGCTCCCAATTTCTTAATAAACGGGAAAGTTTACTGTATTCCAATGGCTATTGAAGAAAGTTCGGTTGTAGCTGCAGCTTCAAAAAATGCTGCTTTTTGGATGAAAAGAGGTGGGTTTAAGTCAAAAGTGATTTCTACTACAAAGATTGGCCATGTTCATTTTGCCTGGTACGGGAATTTTAAGGTTCTTAAAAAATTTATCAGCTCTATAAAGCATAAGTTTTTTGAAGAATCTCAAGAAATGACTAAAAATATGAATGAAAGAGGTGGTGGGATTTTAGATATTGAAGTCATTAATCGAGCAGATTTAGAACCCAACTATTACCAATTGCAAGCAAAATTTGAAACTTGTGATGCAATGGGAGCCAATTTTATCAATAGCTTATTAGAAAAGTTTTCTAAAATATTAGAGAGAGAACTTCATCAAAGTAATCTTACTAAAAAGGAGAAAAAAATTATTATTATTATGTGTATTTTGAGCAATTATACACCTGAATGTATTGTAAGATGTGAAGTAAATTGTTCTGTAGATGACTTGTCTGATGATCCAAATGTGAATAGCATAGAATTTGCAAAAAAGTTTCAGCAAGCTATTCATGTAGCTAATATAGAACCTTACAGGGCTACCACACATAATAAAGGGATATTTAATGGCATAGACGCAGTTGTCATTGCTACAGGAAATGATTTTAGAGCTGTAGAAGCTTGTGGCCACACTTATGCCTCTAAATCGGGACAGTACAAAAGTTTAACGAATGTGGAGATTAAAGATGGGAAGTTTAAATTCTGGATAGATCTTCCAATTGCAGTAGGTACAGTTGGCGGATTAACTTCATTACACCCAATGGTTAAGTTTTCACACCAACTTTTAGGGAATCCTAATGCTGAAAAATTAATGGAAATAATTGCAGCTGCAGGTTTAGCACAAAATTTTGGAGCTCTGCGTTCCTTAGTTACTACAGGAATTCAAAAAGGTCATATGAAAATGCACTTATTGAATATTTTAAATCAGTTAGAAGCTAGTAAAGAAGAAATTGAAAAAATAAAAGAGTATTTTAAAGATAAAGTAGTTGAACATAGTGCAGTAGTAAATTTTTTTAATGAACTAAGAAAAATGAAAAAAGAAAAATTTATCAATAAAGAAAATTGAAAAAATTTCACTCTAACGGAAAACTACTGATTACTGGTGAATATCTTGTTCTAGATGGTGCATTATCACTTGCTGTACCCTGTGTATATGGGCAGTCTTTAAATTTTTTAAATCATAACAACCCTACTTTAAATTGGAGAAGTTTCGATAGTAATGGCTCCCTTTGGTTTGAATCTGATTTTAAATATGATTCATTAGATATTTTAAAAACCAGTGACTCTGATACTGTTAACTGGATTCAAAAAATATTAAAAGTTGCTTCTAAAATATCAAATAAAAAAATAAGAGGATCTATTTCATGCTATCTTGATTTTCCAAATAATTGGGGATTAGGTTCAAGCTCTACATTACTTAATAACATTTCTCAGCTATTTGAAATTGACCCTTATGAATTACATTTTTCAACTACAAATGGAAGTGGATACGATATTGCATGTGCTTCAAATAATAATCCAATAACTTACCAACTTATTAATAAAAAGCCTCACTCTGAAATGATAAATTGGATTCCTAATTATAAAGATGATATCATCTTTGTTTTCTTAAATAAAAAACAAAAAAGTAACTTAGAAATTAAACGTTTTCAAAGATTAAAAAAAGATATTGAAGTTGTTAATAAAATATCAACAATTACAGAAAATATAATCAAATCTAAAACTTTAGAAAATTTTGAGAATTTGATTAATCAACATGAAGAAATTATGGAGAATCATATAGGAATTGAAACTATAAAAAAGAAATATTTTTCTGATTTTAAAGGCTCTATAAAATCCCTTGGAGCTTGGGGAGGAGACTTTGTTATGGCTACTAGATATGATAAAAATTATTTTTTTGAAAAAGGATATAATACCATATTCTCATTTAAAGAATTAATTAAAACATCACCACTAAAAATTGCGTCTTGATTTTTGATAAATTAAAATACAAACCTATTAACATGCTACCTGTATCTGGCAAAATTACTTCTGTTAGTCCATCAAATATTGCCTTAGTAAAATATTGGGGAAAGAAACCCGTTCAAATACCGACTAATCCATCCATTAGTTTTACTTTAAAAAACTGTCATACTCAAACATCTATTTCTTTTAAAAAATCTAACTCTTTTACATTCGATTTTAAAATAGATGGAAAATCAGAAAAATCATTTATTCCAAAAATTGAATCTTTTTTCAGTAGAATTAAGGATTTCACACCTTTCTTATTTGAATATCAAATCCAAATAAATACCAATAATACATTTCCTCATAGTAGCGGAATTGCTTCATCTGCTTCAGGATTTAGTGCCCTATCTTTGGCCATTACACAATTGGAACAGAAAATTACAGGTTTTTCTAATGAGGATAAGTATTTAAAAGCATCTTATTTAAGCAGGCTGGGCTCTGGAAGTGCTAGTAGATCTTTATATGGACCTTGTGCAATTTGGGGGTTTCACAAAGATGTTATCAATTCAAATGATGAATTTGCTATTGAATTTCAAAATATTCATTCAAATTTTAAAAATTATCAAGATACTATTTTACTAATTGATAAAGGGATTAAAAAAGTAAGTTCTACAGATGGTCATAATTTGATGCATAACCATCCATTTTCTAAAGAAAGGTTTTCTCAAGCTAATAAAAATTTAAAAGACACCATTTCTATACTTGAAAAAGGAGATGTTAATAAATTTATTTCTGTAACTGAAAGTGAAGCTCTTACGTTACATGCTATGATGATGACTTCCAACCCTTATTTTATTTTAATGAAGGAAGGAACTTTATCTGTTATTGAAAAAGTTTGGGAATTTCGAAAAAGTTCTGATATTCCGCTAAGTTTCACTTTAGATGCTGGTGCCAATGTTCATTTACTATATCCTGAAAAATATAAACAAACCGTTCTTAACTTTATAGAGAAGGAATTAATTGTTTATTGTGAAAATCAACAGTATATTTGTGATGAAGTTGGTAGCGGAGCTAATATAATTAATGAAAATTATGCTTAAAGAATCGCTGTACTACAGTAAAATACTATTATTTGGAGAATATGGAATTATTAAAGATTCCATGGGGTTGTCCATACCTTACTCAGATTATAATGGAAAGTTTTTATTTGAAAATGAGAATAACCCAGAATCTAAAAAATCTAACCAGCAGCTATTCAGTTTTCTAGCTCACTTAAAAGGTTTAGATAAGCAAAACTCTCTTCCTTGTAATTTAGATTTAGCATCATTCGAAAATGACCTAAATAATAATCTATATTTTGATTCCTCTATTCCTCAGGGATTTGGAATTGGTAGCTCCGGAGCAATTGTTGCAGCTATTTATGATAAGTACTGTAGAGAAGATAAAATATTATCTGACAAAGATTTACAAAATGAAAAAATTCTTGAATTAAAAACCATATTCAGTAATTTAGAAAGTTATTATCATGGTACTAGTTCTGGATTAGATCCTTTGATTTGTTACTTAAATCTTCCTATTTTAATTAAGTCAAAAACTAATTTAGGAACAGTTGGTATTCCTAGCTCTAACAATGGTAAAGGAGCAGTTTTCTTACTTAATACAGGTGAAGTTGGAAATACTCAACCATTAGTACAACATTTTTTAGAAAGGTGTAAAGAGGAGGGCTTCCGTGAAATGCTCAAAAATAAATTTAAAAAATACAATGATGCAAGTATTGAAGCTTTTCTTAAAAACGAAGGACATTCGTTACTAAAAAATGTAAAATCTCTTTCAAAAGTTCTCTACGACAATTTTCAACCCATGATACCCAAACTTTTCAGAAAACTTTGGAAGGAGGGAATAGACAGTAACTCATATTATTTAAAACTATGTGGTTCAGGTGGAGGTGGATACATTCTAGGTTTTACTAAAGACTTTGAAAAGGCTCAAAGAAAATTGAGCAGTTACCAACTTGATGTCATCCATAGATTCTAATTCAATATCAGAAAATAATCAAAAAAAGTCCATATTTATTAAAATACTGGCCATCCTTTCAATTGCTAGATGGTATAATATATCTNTAATAACTATTAGTCTTTATGCAATTCAAATTTTCATTTACGAGAGTTCTTTCAATTATTTAATTCATTACCAAGGNTTAAATCTGCATTTATATNTACTATCAATTGACTTAATAGTGGTTGGTGGATATTTAATTAATGCATTTTACGACTTTGAAAAAGACATGATAAACCAACCTGAAAAAACGTATTTCAATAGATTAGTCAGTAAAAGAAGTTGTTTAAATATTTACATGTTATGTAATATTTTAGGATTAATTTTTACTTTTTTAATAAATAGTAAAATTTTAATTTTTTCAATATCACTAATAATGACTCTTTGGATTTATTCTCATAAACTAAGAAAAAAAGTTCTTTTGGGGGAAATCACTGCATCTTTTCTTTTAATAAGTTTCTTTTTAGGTATGGCTATCCTGAATCAAAAATTTGACTTTACTCTTGGCGTATTTAGCACTTATATTTTCACTATAGATTTAACAAGAGGAGTAGTGAAAAAAATGATTTCTCTTAAGGGTGACTTAATAGTTGGTGAAAAAAGTATACCTATTTATTTTGGAATAAAGAACTGTAAATACATCATATTTTTTCTAATGATTAGTTCCATGTTAGCTATTTTAACTTTAATGCCCATTATATTTTTTAAATTATTTTCTTGCTATTTTATTACAGCCTTTCTAATAATATGTTACTCTATATATTTATTGCATCATGCAAAAAGTAAAAGTCAATACGAAAAAATTAATAGTGTCTATAAAATTCTCATAGGTTTAGCCATTATTTCAATAGTTTTATACTAATTAATATGAAATTTAAATACTTAATTATTTTAATCATTTTTTCCAATTGCCAATCTAATATGAATAATAAAATTATAGCTCCAATTTGTGAAGTTGAAAATAAGATATTATCTGCCCACAATGATGATAGAATAGATAAATATTATTGGCTAAAAGAAAGAGAAAATCCAAAAGTTATAGATTATTTAAATAAAGAGAATGATTATACAGATTTTCAAATGAAGTCTACTAAGGATTTTCAAAAAAATTTATTGAATGAATTAAAATCAAGAATTAAAGAAGAAGATGAAAGTGTACCATATTTTTATAATGAATACTATTATTGGAAAAAATTTGAAAAAGGATTTGAACATCCAGTGTATTTAAGAAAATCAAAAAATAATCATAGTAAGGAGGAGATTTTATTAGACGTTAATGAAATGTCAAAAGCTTATGATTTCTTTAATATTGGAGACTATGATATCTCTGAAAATAATAATTTGATGGCTTATAGCTATGATACGCTTTCAAGAAGGATTTACGATATAAGAATTAAAGATCTCTTGAAAAATGAATTATTTGAAGAAACTTTGCAAAATACAACAGGTTCTATTGTCTTTGCTAATGATAATCAAACTATTTTTTATGGTAAAAAAGACCCTCAGACTTTAAGATCTTTTCAAATTTATGCACATAAGCTAGGAACCAGCCAAGAAGAAGATGTTCTAATATTTGAAGAAGAAGATGAAACCTTTTCTTGTTATGCTTATAAATCAAAGTCTAATGAATATATCATTATAAATTCATCTAGTACCCTAAGTGATGAATACAGACTTATTCCTGCATCATCTCCATATGAAACTCCAAGAATTTTTCAGAAAAGAGAAAGAGGACTAGAATACGGAATATATCATCAGGGTAACCAATTTTATATAATAACTAATCAAGATCACCTAAACTTTAGCATCAAGACTTGCAATTTAGATAGCACTAATAAAGATAACTGGAAAGAATTTATTCCTGGAAGAGAAAATGTATTGATAGAGGGATTGGATGTTTTCAATGACTTTTTAGTAATTTCTGAGAGAGAAAATGGCTTAACTAATTTAAATGTGATAAATCTTAAAAATGATTCTAGTCATTACATACCTTTTAATGAACCAACCTATGTAGCTGGCACATCAACTAATTTAACGATGGATTCCAATGTTCTAAGATTTGCATATAATTCATTGGTAAACCCAGGAACATTATTTGAGTACAATATGCTAAGTAAGGAAAGTAAAGTACTCAAAGAAAAAAAAATAGTTGGAGGCTACAATAAACAAGAATTTATTTCTGAAAGAATTTGGGCTACTGGAAGAGATGGAACCAAAATTCCTATGTCAATGGTATATAAAAAAGGGATTAAAAAAGATGGAAATAACCCTACTTTATTATACGCTTATGGTTCTTACGGATACAGCATTGACCCATCATTTAGTTCAAATAGATTAAGCCTTCTAGAAAGAGGATTTATTTTTGTTATAGCACATATTAGAGGAGGAGAAGAAATGGGAAGAAAATGGTATGAAGATGGAAAGCTATTAAAAAAGAAAAATACATTTTATGATTTCATAGATTGTAGCAAATATTTAATTGACGAAAAATACTGTAGTTCGTCTAATTTATATGCATCAGGCGGAAGTGCTGGAGGACTTCTTATGGGAGCCATAATTAATATGAATCCTGAACTATATAATGGTGTTATCGCTCACGTACCTTTTGTAGATGTAATTACAACAATGTTAGATGAAACAATTCCTTTAACTACTGGAGAATATGACGAGTGGGGTAACCCTAATGATAAAAAATATTATGACTACATGAAAAGTTATTCTCCTTACGACAACATTAGCCAGAAAGATTACCCAAATTTATTAATCACTACAGGACTTCACGACTCTCAAGTTCAATATTGGGAGCCTGCTAAGTGGATAGCAAAGTTGAGAGAGTTAAAAACTGATAATCATCTTCTATTACTAAAAACCAATATGAAAACTGGTCATGGAGGTGCAAGTGGAAGATTTGAATATTTAAAAGAAATTGCATTAGACTATGCATTTCTATTTAAGTTAGAAAATATTACTGAATAAATAATTTTATTTCATTTGCTAGCTCAGAAATAGCCTTACCATCCGTAGTAACTGTATAATGAGCTTTTTTATAGATAGGTATTCTTTCATTATAAATCTTTTTTAAAGAAAACTCATCGTTATATAGTGGCCTCTTTGAATTTAAGCCAATACGATAATGAATTTCTTTAAGAGAAGTTTCAAGAAAAATTGTGGTTCCTAAATTAAGTAATTGACTCATGTTATCATTGAAAATTGGAAAACCACCACCAGTTGAAATAACAAAGTTATTTTTGTCAAGGGTTTTTAAAATTTTTTTTTCTAGCATCCTAAAATAAGATTCTCCACTAAACTTAAAAATTTGACTAATTGTTTTGTTTTCTTGATTTTCAATCTCTAAATCTGTGTCAATAAAACTGAATTTTAAATGTTTAGCTAATATCTTACCAACTGATGTCTTACCTGAGCCCATCATTCCTATGAGAATTATAGAGGATTTAATCACTTAGATTACTTTTTATTGAAAATTTTTAAATAGTTTATAACATGCTTAACATATTGAAAATAATCTTTTGGATCGGTTTCAATCATTAAATCATAAAATGGTTTTTTTTCTTCTGAATAACTACCTATTTTAAAAGGCGAATTTGATAATAGAAGGATCAATCTAAGTGGAATTATTTTTAACTCTGTTAAGTCTAACAGAATGTCAAAACGTTCTGAAATAAAATTTTTCACCACTCCTTTATTAGATAATGCATAATAATTAAGATCATAAATAGTGAAGAAATCTAAACCCAATCGACTTTTGAGAAAATCTGGGTCATCTTTTAACGGATAAAAAGCTAAAATTTTAATGTTTGGAATTTTAAATTCCTTATTAATCATTTTGATAATTTTCACAACCGCTTCATAGTCATTAACATTTTTAATGACACAAATCATTCCCATAGAATTAGCATCATCAATATTACAAGATTGTACTTTTCTAGAGCTTGCTTTTTTTAATCGTCTTTCAATGAATTTAGAACCTAAAAAAAACTTGAATTTTAAAAATGTTAATTTCATGTAAATATTACTATTAAATAGTCCTATAAATTTAGCAAAAGTGTTTAAAAAAGTTCTCCTTGTTCATATTGTTTTGCATCAGAATTGTTTTGCTGATTTATAAGTTTTAAAAACTCTTCTTCATTTAGTATTTTGATTTTAAAATTATTAGCCTTTTCAAGTTTGGATGGTCCCATGTTTTCGCCAGCAACTAAAATATCAGTAGCCTTACTAACAGAACTTGAGTTTTTACCTCCATTTTCTTCAATAAGTTTCTTTAAACCCTCTCTTGAAATATTTTGAAATGCACCTGAAATAACTATTTTTTTATTATCTAAAATTGTTGATTTAAGTTTAAAATCTGATTGAATCGATTCCATTATTAAGCCAAAACCTAATAATCGATTGACTATTTCATTATTAAAATCTAATTTGAAATAAGCTACTATTGATTCAGCAATTTTACCCCCTACTTCATCAATATTACAAAGCTCTTCAAAAGTGGCAGTTCTTAACTGGTTTATATTTTGAAAATGAGCAGTTAACTTTTTAGCCACCGTTTCTCCAACAAATCTAATTCCTAAGCCAAAAAGAATTTTATTAAAAGGAGCTTTCTTACTTTCTAGAATTCCATTAATAATATTTTCTACTGATTTTTCAGCCATTCTATCTAAAGGCAATAAATCTTCTTTTTTAAGAGTATATAAATCTGCTATATTATTTATTAATCCAGCACTGTAAAGTTGATCAATGGTTTCTGACCCAATTCCATCAATATTCATCTGTTTTCTTCCTATAAAATGAATAATTTTGCCTTTAATTTGTGGAGGACAAAAATTAGAGTTTAAGCAATAGTGATGAACTTCACCATCTTCTCTTACTAACTTTGAATCACATTGGGGGCAATTATCAATGAATTTAAAAGACTTACTATTGGTTAGTCTTTTAGTCCTATCTACTCCAATAATTTTAGGAATAATTTCACCACCTTTTTCTACATAAACAGTATCTTGATAGCATAAATCTAGTTTTATCATTTGATCAGCATTATGTACACTTGCTCTTTTGACAATGGTTCCACTTATTTCTACAGGATTTAGTTTTGCTACAGGTGTTATTGCACCTGTTCTACCTACTTGATATATTATATCTTCTAGGATAGTTGATACTTGAATAGCTTTATACTTGTAAGCTATTGCCCATCTTGGTGATTTGGATGTATTTCCAATTTCATTTTGAATAGCTAATTCATTTACTTTTATAACAATACCATCAATTTCAAATGGTAAATCTTCTCTTTTAGAATGCCAATAGCTAATAAAGTCCATAATCCCATTAACATCAAATACTTCTTCAACATACCTAGACTTTATAGATGGTGTTTTAAATCCAAATTGATTTAAATAATAATACTGATCGTAAACTTTTTCAATATGATTATCCTCTAAAAACACTGCATATAAAAAACAATCTAATTTTCTTTTAGCAACTTCTGATGAATCTTGTAATTTCAAAGTTCCTGATGCTGTATTCCTAGGATTAGAAAATAGTGGGAGTTGTTCTTTTGCCCTTTGCAAATTCAAGTCTTGAAAAGCAGCTTTAGAATACATTATTTCCCCTCTTACTTCTAACTTTCTGGGGGCATTACCTTTTAAAACTAGAGGAACTGATGAAATGGTTCTAACATTATTGGTAACATCTTCTCCCTTAGTTCCATCTCCTCTTGTCACAGCTTTAGAAAGTTGTCCATTTTCATAAATTATACTTATGGCTACTCCATCATATTTTAATTCACATATGTAGGAAAAAGGAACATCAATTATTTTACGAATTCTTTCATCAAAATCAACCATATCTTCTTTAGAATAACTATTATTGAGAGAAAGCATTGGGTATTGATGCATAACAGATGGAAATGACTTAGTGATATCACCGCCCACTCTTTTAGTTGGAGAATTGGCATCGTAGAGTTCTGGATGTTTGTTTTCTAATTTTTCAAGTTCTTTTAAAAGTAAATCAAATTCATAATCAGAAATAATAGATTTACTATTAATATAATACTCATGGTTGTAACTATGAATTAACTCTCTAAGTTGTAATATTCTATCAGTTTCTGACTTATTCATTTTTTGATGCAACTACAAACCTATTCTTACCTTGAAAATCTTTATATATGACACAATTAATGTAGCCTTTTTCAACTAATAAATTTACAACATCATTAGCAAAATCCTCATGAATTTCAAAGTAAATTTGTCCTTTTTCTTTTAAAGAATAATTTCCAAATTCAGCAATAATTTTATAAAATTTCAATGGGTTACTATCTTCAACAAAAAGCGCTAAGTGAGGATCATTTTCTAGGACGTTTTCATGCATATTCATTTGATTTGAATTAGGAATATAAGGCGGATTACTTACAATAATATCTAATGATTTTTCATTGAATGAATATTTATGTATATCTGCAGTAACAAAATCTACTATTAATGAATTAATTTTTGCATTTTCAATAGCTGTATTAATTGCTTCTTTGGATATATCTAGTCCTGTACATTTAGCTTTAGAAAATATTTTTTTTAAAGCTAATATGATACAACCTGAACCTGTTCCAATGTCTAATATTGTTGTTGGCGAATTATTTAAATTAGTTTTATGTATTAAATGAACCAATTCCTCTGTTTCTGGTCTTGGAATAAGCACATGAGAATTTACTTTAATAGTTAATTCATTAAAATATACATGACCAATTATATGCTGAACTGGAATATTTTTTTTTAATTTTTGAAGTGCTAATTGCATGAAGGCAATTTCTTTATCCTTTAATAATTGATTTTGATGAAGAAGAAAGTCCACCTTTTTCCATTGCTTTTTATATAAAAGAAGCTCTAAAAATATATTTTCAATCTCTCTTAAGGAGTATTTTAAATTTAAATTTTGAAAATATAGATTCTTAAGTTTTTCTATTTTGTTCAGTGATGGGTTCAAAAAATGTTAAATTATTTTAATATACAATGCGCGCATTGTATATTTATTTATATTTTAATTAAAATTATAGAAAAAAACAATGAGTAGTAAAGGAGGCGATTTCATAATTAAAAGTACTGAAAGTTCTTCAGTATTTATACCAGAAAATTGGAACGAAGAACAGAAGATGTTAAAACAAATGATTTTTGACTTTTGTGATAAAGAGATTCATGTTTTAGAAAATGAACCAATAGCAGCAAATGATTTGCCTGCAATTGTTCAAACATTGGAAAAAGCTGCTTCTTTAGGGCTTTGTGGTATAGCCATAGAAGAGAAATACAATGGATCTAATTTAGATTTCAATACTGGTCTGTTATATATGGAAGCCTTTGCCTATGGGTTTTCATTTGCTACAACTATTGGAACCCATGTATCCATTGGTTCATTACCAATTGTATATTATGGAAATGATTACCAAAAAGAAAAATATTTACCTAAAATAGCCACAGCTGAAATTAAGACTGCTTATGCATTAACGGAACCCTCTGCTGGATCAGATGCTAATTCTGGTCGGACTAAAGCAATTATAAATGAAGAAAAAAACTGTTACTTGCTTACTGGACAGAAAATGTGGATTACCAATTCAGGATTTGCAGATTTGTTCATTGTATTTGCTAAGATTGAAGATGATGAAAAATTATCAGCATTTATTGTAGAGAAAGATTTTGGAGGAATTACTCTTGGAGAAGAAGAAAAAAAACTTGGTATTAAAGGTTCATCAACCAGACAAGTTTTTTTTGAAGATTGTCCAGTCCCCATGGAAAATCTTCTTGGAAATAGAAATGATGGGTTTAAAATAGCATTAAATATCTTAAATTCTGGTAGAATAAAACTTTCTGCTGCTGCAATGGGTGGTGCAAAATTCTCTATGAGAAAAGCTGTAAGTTATTCAAATGAAAGAAAACAGTTTGGAAAATGCATTAGTGAATTCACTGCTATGCAATACAAAATTGGTGAAATGGCAAGACAAATATTTTCAGCTGAATCTGCCATTTACAGAATAGGGAGAAATATTGATATAAAAGAAGAAGAACTAAAAGATAGTGGAACTCCCTCAAAAGAAGTTAAATTAAAAGCACTTAGAGAATATACTGTTGAATGTTCTTTAATGAAAGTTTATGCTTCTGAAGTATTAGACTATTGCGTAGATGAATCTCTTCAGATTCATGGTGGCATGGGATATAGTGTAGAAACTAAAATTGAAATGGGTTATAGAGATGCAAGAATTACCAGAATTTATGAGGGAACTAATGAAATAAACAGAATGCTATCTTTTGGAGAATTAATGAAAAAAGGTTTTCAAACAAAAGAAATAGATATTAAAGCAATTACTAAAAAAATACCACTTCAATTTTTTCTAAAGGCAATTGGTATTCAGAAAAAATCTGAAAATCAAATGATTGAAAATTTTAAATATTTATTTTTTATTCTTAGTAAATATGCAACAGATGCCTATGGTAGAGCGCTGGAGCATGAACAAGAAATAATTATGAATTTATCAGATATTCTAGCTGAAATTTTAGTTTTAGAATCTACCTTTTTAAGAGTTGAAAAATTAAAAAACAGTCAACAAACAAATGACATAAAAATGAAAGAAAATATTAAAAAACTTCAATTCTACGAAAGTAACTCTAAAATTGTTCAAAGTGCGCAAATAATATTTGATAGTCTTCCTAAAAAATCTATTTTATTAAAATATGCTATTCAACTTTTTTCGATTAAACCAACTATAAACCCTATTTCATTAAGAAGGGAAATCGCATTATATTTTATCAACAATAAAGAATTTTATTTGTAGTTTTAGGTGATTATTTCTAATGAAAAGAAGAATTAAAAAATTATTAAAATTATATTCATTTGAAATAGCTTTGTTTTTTCTTATATCAACAGGTCTGTTTTTATTAGTAGTAGACGTTGATCTCAAAGAAAATATTCGTCATTTATTAACTGTCACATATTCTTTTACAAAAGAATTTCTAAAAATTATATTATATAATTTAACTGGAGGATTTAAAATAATCAAACTTTCTAATCTTTTGGGATTTTTAATTTTATTAATCTGCTTTTATTTAACTTATAAAAGATGGAGGGATAGACTAATTAAATCAAATAATGTTTTAAAAACTTGTGAAAAATGTAACAGTAAATTAAATAGAATAAATAAAACTAATTTATTAAAGCTTCTAGGTTTTTTTATGCGTTTAAAAATTCGCTTATATGAATGTGACAAATGCCATAAAAAATATAAAACATGTAAAGAAAAATAATATAAATTATAATTTATAAACCTATTTTTTTCTCGTTATCTATAATTTGAGAAAGGTTATCTAAAACACTAAAAAAAGTTGTTAAATCTTCTATTGAAATTTTTGATTTAATAATTTTTTCTAAAGAAAATAGTTTTTCTGCAGCCTTATCTCTCATTTTAAGACCACTCTTAGTAAGACATATGTAAACCTTTCTTTTGTCAATTTTATCTTTTCGCTTTAGTACAAAACCTTTTTCTTCTAAAGATTTTAATAGTCTTGATAAACTATTAGGTTCCATATTCATTCTTGGAGCTATTTTAGTAACAGGTGTTCCATACTTTTCACTTACTGTTAGTAATACAAAAGCCATGGACAATGTCCCCCCTTCTTTTGAGGCTTGATCGTTATAAAACTTAAATAATTCAATCCAAGAAGAACGTATTCTATTTACAACTACTCCACTGGCTATTTTGTCATAATTATTCATCAATTACAAAATACATATTTATTTCACCATGCATTGTATTTTGAAAAAAGAAAGTTAATATTTCAAAATATAATTTTAAAAAAGACTATTTATATCAATGCATGCATAGAATTTTTTTAAATTTCTAAATTAATGTGAAATATGAAAGAAAAAATTGTACTTATTGATGGATGTAGAACTCCTTTTTTAAGGTCTGAAACTAATTTTTTAAATACCATGACCTATGAATTAGGTCAATTAGCTATTAAAGGATTAATCAATAATTCTGGAGTCAGCCCTATCAATATAGATAGTGTTATAATGGGTTGTGTGATTTCAACTCTCAAAACCAGCAATCTAGCAAGGGAAGCTGCTTTAACTGCTGGTATACCCTATTCTACACCATGCCATACAGTAAGTCAAGCTTGCATTTCTGCAAATAGAGCCATAGCCACAGCTATTGGAGAGATTGCAACTGGACAATCGTCAGTGGTTATAGCTGGAGGAGCAGATAGTGCTTCCGAAACTCCAATTGGTTATAAAAAATACATGAGAACTAAATTGATGAAGGGAACTAAAATAAGGTCTACTTCTCAAATGATTAAGTATGCATTAGGATTTAGGTTAAAAGATTTTTTGCCAGAAGTTCCAGCTATTGCTGAATATACTACTGAGAGAACCATGGGAGAAGATTGTGACATTATGGTAGCCAAACATCAAATTACAAGAGAGGAACAAGATTTATTTGCCATTAGATCTCACGACAATGCAGAGAAAGCGTGGCAAGATGGTCATCACCAAAATGAAGTAGTTGCTGTTCAAGTAGATCCCAAATTTAAAATGATTCAAAAAGACAATGGGATAAGAAGTGGGTCTAAACCTGAAAAACTGGCAAAACTCAGACCAGCATTTGATAAAAAACATGGTACATTAACTGCTGCTAACTCTTCTTTTTTGAGTGATGGAGGAGCTGTTTGTTTGCTTATGACAGTATCAAAAGCTAAAGAGCTAAATTTAAAGCCAAAGGCAGAGATTATAGATTATTGTTTCACGGGACAGAGATTAGAAGATGAGTTATTATTAGGTCCTGCTTTTGCTATGAGTAAATTGCTCAAAAAAACAAAATTGAATTTAAAAGATATTGATGTATTTGAAATTCACGAAGCTTTTGCTGGACAAGTACTTACTAACTTAAAATGTTTGAATGATGAGGAGTTTTGCAAAAATCGACTAAAGAGAGAAAAAACAGTTGGAAAAATAGAGATGGATAAAGTGAATAAATGGGGAGGTTCNTTGTCAATTGGACATCCTTTTGGAGCAACAGGTGCAAGACTTTTAACGACTGCTGCAAACAGATTAATTGAAGAAAATGGACAATATGCTATGTTATCTGCTTGTGCAGCAGGTGCTCATGGTCATGCCATGATTATTAAAAAATATGAAGCATGATAAAATCAGACCTTTTTAGATTAGAANTAGAGAAAGGAATAGCNACTATTTGGATAGATTCCAAAAAAGATAAAATGAATATTGTTTCTCCAAGTTTAATTGGAGATTTTGAAAATGTATTTAATGAAGTTGAAAACAATAAAGAAGTTATAGGTGCCATATTAATAAGCGCAAAAAAAGATTTTATTGCCGGAGCTGATATTAAGTCATTTAAAGGAGAAAAAGTAGGAGATTTTCAACCTTTTAGTAGAAAAGGGCACGAATTATTACAAAAAATTGAAGATTCTAAAAAGCCTATTGTATCTGCCATTCATGGTACATGTTATGGTTTAGGAGTTGAGCTTTCTCTTGCATGTAACGCCAGAGTTTGTTCTAACGATTCTAAAACAAAGTTGGCTCTTCCTGAAGTGAAATTAGGATTGCTTCCAGGGGGTGGCGGCACCCAAAGATTACCCAGATTGATTGGTCTGCAAGCATCGCTTGATATGATGCTGACTGGTAAAAATATATTTGCTTTTAAAGCAAAAAAAATAGGCTTAGTAGATGAAGTGGTGCATCAAAGTAAATTACATAAGGCAGCAAAAAAAATAATTTACGACATAACAGATAATAAGTTTAAAAGAAAGAAATTAAAAAAGAGTTTAATTGTTAAATTATTGGATGGTACTTCCATAGGAAGATCCATTGTATTGAGTCAAGCTAAAAAAACAGTATTGAAATTGACCCAAGGAAATTATCCTGCACCACTTGAAATTATAGAATGTGCTAAAATTGGTTTGCAAAAAGGAATGAAAGCAGGATATGAAGCTGAGGTAATTAAGTTTGAGGAGTTAATTCTTTCCGATGTTTCTTCTGCACTTAGAAATTTATTTTTTATTACTACTGATAAAAAGAAAAACCCCTACAAGGTAGCATTGAAAAACACAGAAAAAATTGGAGTTATTGGAGCTGGTTTTATGGGAGAAGGAATAACAGAAGTTTCTATCAATTCTGGAATGGATGTTATTTTAAAAGATTTGGATGAGAAAATAATTCATCAGGCTAGAAAAAACATTTGGAAAAATCTTTCTAAGAANGTAAAAAGAAGACAAATGAGTAAAGTTTTGGCCAAGACTACTGCTCAGCGAGCAATAGGNCAACTAGATTATAAAGGTTTTGACAAGGTNGATGTAGTGGTAGAAGCAATTGTAGAGAACATGTCTGTAAAGAAAAAACTTATAAAAGAGCTAGAAGGTATTTGTAANAAGGATTTTATTTTTGCATCTAACACTTCTTCTTTACCACTAACAGAAATGTCTGAAGATGCCAAAAAACCAGAAAATGTAGTGGGCATGCACTACTTCTCACCTGTTACTAAAATGCCACTATTAGAAATTATCAAAACAAGNAAAACTTCTAATCAAGNAATTGCTACTTGTTATGAGATAGGAAAAAGACAGGGNAAAACATGTATTGTAGTAAATGATGCGCCAGGGTTTTATGTCAATAGAATNCTCTGTCCATACTTACTCGAAGCATTAATACTTATTGAAGAAGGNGTAAGAATAGANCAAATTGATAGAGCGCTTAAAAATATGGGAATGCCAGTTGGTCCGGTAGCTCTTATAGATGAAGTAGGAATTGATGTTGGGGTACATGTAATGAGTGGAAATATGACAGATTTAATCAAAGATAGAGATGGAATNAANNTNAACNATTCTATGCCCAAAATGTTAGAAGCAGGTTTAGAAGGGAGAAAGTCTAAAAAAGGTTTTTACCATTATGTAAATAAAAAAGGTAAAATAAAAAAAGGAAAAGTAAATGAGGATGTTTACCAATATTTTGATTCTCCAAATGTTAAGAAAATTAGCGATAAAGAAATTACTGAAAGATGTATTTTAATACTTTTAAACGAAGCGGTTTGGGCTTTGGAAGAAGGAATTATTGAAAATGTAAACGATGGCGATATTGGTGGTGTTTTTGGTATAGGGTTTTTACCATGGTCTGGNGGNCCATTTAGCTATATGAACCAAATAGGAATTTCAAATATATTGGACAAATTGAAATACTATCAAAATCTATATGGAAACAAATTTCAGCCTAGACCAATGCTTGTTGAAATGGCANAAAAAAANGAAAAATTTGAACTATTTACATCAGGAAAATAAAAAAATTACATTTATCCCCTCTTAACCACACATTTGAAAACTTGATAAAATGATATTTAGAAAAATTTTAATTCTTCCACTGATTGCAATTATGNCATTGCTTACTGCATGTATAGATTGTGGATACAACTATTCCTATGAAATTCTAAACGCAACAAATTCAGAGGTGCAAATATTTTGGACTCAAATGTTCAGTTCACCAGACTCATTAACTTTAGAGTCTGGCGAAACCAAAGTTTTATTCACTAATTGGCATGGAATTGAACCCTGTCGTGACATTCCAATTTTTAGGGATGTTAACTATGACCTTGAATCATTTAAAGTCGTAAAGATGGACTCTGTAAATCTTGAATCCAACTTAAACTATCTTTCTAATGACTCATGGGAATTCATTGATGGAACTTATCAAGCAACAATAAATGAAACAGAATTTTAAAAAAAACATGTGGTATCAAAACCTAAATGGCATTAAAAAGACTGTTTAGCCTTAACGTTATGCTAAAATCAATTATACCTAGAGATATAAAAACTTCATTAAAATTAGCTGTAAAAACTGCTGGTAATTTTTATAAAGGACATTGGTTTTATTTTGCAAAAAACAAAAACAGAGATATTTCCTATTCTAAGAAAATTATTATTGTTCAAGAACTTAAACCAAATCCTGCCAAAGTACATAATATTAAAAAAGCGATTCAACTTATTGAGCCAGTTCATATAATGCCCAATGAAATATTTTCATTTTGTAATATTATTGGAAACACAACAGCATCTAAAGGATATGTAGCCAGTCGATCTTTAACAGGAAATAGTATTTCAGAAAGCATTGGTGGTGGAATATGTCAACTTTCTGGATTAATCTACTACATTAGTCTAATTGGAAATTTAGAAATATTGGAACGTCATAACCATTCCACAGATATATATAATGATGAAACTCGTTTTACTCCATTAGGATCAGATGCTACAATTGTTTATGGATACAAAGACCTGAAAATAAAAAACAATACCAATGGACCAATTAATTTTAAATTTCATTTAGATAATGAAAAGATTACCATTCGACTAAACCACAATGTAGCTATTGTAAATAACCAAGTCGAATTCAAAACTGTAAATGAAAATTTGGAGACAATTACTATTAATACCATAATAAATGAAAAACAATATGACTCTTCTACCTACTTGAAAATTAAAGAAAAATGAAAATTTCAAAACATCTAAAAATTAATTTAGTTATAGTATTATCATTATTTATTTCGTCAAATAGTTTAACTCAAGTATTTAATATAGGTCATACAAGTACTGTATTTTATGACAATATTAGAAACAGAAATATACCAACTGAAATTTATTATCCAGCAGATAGTAATGGCAATGATTTACCTCTCTCATCTGGCAACTTTCCAATATTAGTCTTTGGACATGGTTTTTTAATAAGTTGGGATACTTATGAAAATTTTTGGTCTGCATTAGTTCCTGAAGGTTATATATTATGTTTTCCTACAACCGAAATGGGGTTCAGTCCTAATCATCAGTTTTTTGCAGATGATTTAAAATTTATTTCATCTCAAATGCAAATAGAGTCTCAAACAAGTTCCTCTATTTTCTATAATGCTGTATTACCTAAAACTGGAATATTAGGCCATTCTATGGGTGGAGGAGCAAGTTTTCTAGCTGCAGAAAACAATCCCAATGTTAATACATTAATTAATTTTGCTGCAGCTGAAACCAATCCTTCCGCAATATCAGCAGCAAGGAACATTACCATACCAACTGTTCTTTTTTCAGGAGATGATGATTGTGTTACTCCACCAATTAGTCATCAGAATATTATGTTTGATAGTTTAAATGCTTATTGTAAAACACAAATTAATATTATAAATGGAGGACATTGCTACTTCGCTAATGACAATGTATTATGTAGCTTTGGAGAATCTTCATGCAACCCCAATCTAAATATTACAAGAGATAATCAACAAGATATAACTAATGATTTTTTAAAAGTTTGGCTCGATTTCTCTCTTAAGTCAAATCAAAACTCCTTCAATATTTTTAATGACTCTTTACAAGTTTCCAACAGAATAACCTATTCTCAATTATGTAATGGAACAGGAATATCAAACCATAATGTAAATGAAATAAAAATTTTTCCAAATCCAGTAATTGATATTTTAAATATTAACATACCATCAGACTATATAAATGGAGAGCTAACTATTCAAAATATTTTTGGACAGCAACTCTATAACAAATTAGTTCCAGCTACAAATACTAAAATTGAACTATCAAATTATAAAAGTGGAAGCTATTTTATCAGCTATAAAAAAGGTGCTTTTGTTAAAAAAAATAAAATAATTAAGGTTTTTCGCTAATGATAATATTTTTAAAATTTGGAATTTAAAAGGCTATCATATCGCAATAAAAACAATAAAATATTATACTATTTCATCAATTACCTTAGGCAATTAATTCCTTCAATATACTTTCAAAAAAAGTTAATTACTCAATTAAATAAATTTGAAAATTTAGATTCCAAAAAACAAGATCAGTTATTATATAGGGTCAATTACTATAATCAGCTAACTGAAAATAAACCTCTTTCTTCAAAGGCTTTACAACTTTCTAAGATAAAGCTCTTAAAAAGTATAAAAACCTACTATTTTGATCTATATGAATACAGTAGATATTTTAAAAATAATTTGAAAGGATTTTTTTTATTTGGAGATGTTACTTACGTACCTATTGAGCCCTCATTTGTTAAAAGCAGACCCATAAATGAAGACAATATTAATGCTGTCATTTTAAAGTGGAATAAAATAAGACATTTCACTTTTATAGCTAATGATTCTATTTCGTTTTTAGAAAAGAAAAGTCAACTACTATTTAGAGGGAAGGTACATGCTTCACAACCACAAAGAATAAAATTTTTAGAGAAATATCATGGACATAAACTTTGTAACATTGGAAAAGTCAATTCTAATTCTTTAAATCCAAAATGGATGACAAAAAGAATGACCATTAACGAACAACTTCATTATAAATTTATACTTTGTTTGGAAGGTAATGATGTAGCAAGTAATTTAAAATGGGTCATGTCTTCTAACTCCATTGCTGTAATGCCTAAACCCAAATTTGAAACTTGGTTTATGGAAGGAATTCTAGTAGCTGATCATCATTATATATTAATTAAAGATGATTATTCTGATTTAGAAGAAAAACTTAATTTCTACATAGAAAACCCTAAAAAAGCATCGTCAATAATAGAAAATGCTCATAAGCATGTTTCTCAATTTCAAGACCAACAAACAGAGCACTTACTTTCGCTTATGGTAATAAATAAATATTTTAAGAAAACCAACTATTATAATGGAAAAACCTAGCTCCTACTGTGAATACGTAGTTAATCTTAAAGAGGAGAATCTTCATAAAATTTATCATGATACACAATATGGCTTCCCTATTTTAAATGATAATGAACTATTTGGTCGCTTAATTCTAGAAATAAATCAAGCCGGATTATCGTGGACCACAGTTCTTAAAAAACAAGTAAATATTAAAAAGGCGTTTTCAAATTTCAATATTAANAAAATAGCCAATTATGATGAAAAAGATAGANTTAGATTGTTAAATGATAAAGGTATTATNAGAAATAAGNTAAAAATTAATGCTGTCATTTATAATGCTCAAAAAATTATTGCCATTCAAAAGGAATATGGATCATTCCATNAATGGCTATCTAACTTTTCTTCTAATGATCTTTCTGAATGGATCATTTTATTTAAGCAAAAGTTTAAGTTCACGGGTGGTGAAATTACAAAGGAATTTCTTATGAGTACAGGCATTATTAAAGGTGCTCATATACCGTCTTGTCCTATCTATANCAAACAAGAAAAATTAAAAAGTCTTTAGTTTTAAAAGATAAATCTTCGAACAAATTTTTCTTTTAATTTTTAATAATTAATTTTAGTAAAAAATNGGAAAATGAAAAATAATTTCTTCAAAATATTTGGTGTATTAATTATTACAGCTTTAATGTCATTTAATACGAACCCTAAATTCCAAAGTCTCAAAATTGGTAAAAAAGCATCTTTAACTAACCATAAAATGAAAGCTGTTTCTGGACAGGATTTTTCTTTGGAAGATTTAGTTATGGAAAATGGTATGTTGGTAATATTTAGTTGTAACACCTGTCCATTTGTAGTAGGTAATCAAAGTATGCAAGGTTGGCAGGGAAGATATAATGAAATTTATGACCTTTGTAAAAGAAATAGAATTGGTATGGTACTGGTAAACAGTAATGAAGCCAAACGAGATAATGTTGATTCTTTTACTGAAATGCAAAAGCATAGTGAAAACCAAAAATATGATGCTCCATATGTGATGGATAGGGATAGTAAATTAGCTGATGCTTTTGGAGCCAGTACTACTCCACATGTATTTTTGATGAATAAAGATTTTAGTTTAATTTACAAAGGAGCTATTGATGACAATGTTAATTCATCATCTGAAGTAAAAGAAAGCTGGTTAAAAGATGCTTTGAATGCTACTGGCACTAATAAAACCATAGCTGTTACTGAAACAAGAAATTCAGGTTGCAGTATTAAAAGAAAATAATCAAATTTAAATATGCCTAAATTATCTTCTAAAGGAAGGGTTATGCCTTCTTCTCCTATTAGAAAATTGGTTCCCTATGCAGAAACAGCAAAGAAAAATGGCACCCATGTTTATCATCTAAATATTGGTCAACCAGATATTGAAACTCCTGGTGTTGTATTAAATGAGTTAAAAAACATGGATAGAAAAGTAATAGAATACAGCCATAGTGCAGGNTTTTTATCTTATAGAAATGGATTAGCTGATTATTATAAAAACATAGGTTTTAACTTAGATCCTAATAAAGAAATCATGGTAACTACAGGTGGATCTGAAGCTTTAATTTTTGCCTTTCAATGTTGTTTTGAACCTGGAGATGAAATCATTATACCAGAACCTTTTTATGCCAACTATAATGGTTTTGCAACTTCTTGTGGAATTAAAGTCGTTTCAGTAACTGCCAAAATCGAAAATGGATTTGCACTTCCTCCAATATCAGAACTAGAATCAAAAGTAACTGATAGGACTAAAGGTATTTTGATTTGTAATCCCGGTAATCCTACAGGGTATTTGTACAGCAAGGAAGAAATGTTGTCTCTTCAAGAAATTGTAAAAAAACATGATCTATTTCTTTTTGCTGATGAAGTATACAGAGAGTTTTGCTATGATGGCAATNAACATTATTCTGCACTCAATCTTAGTGATGTTGAAAAAAACGTAGTGTTAGTTGACTCTGTTTCTAAAAGATATTCCATGTGCGGTGCAAGAATTGGGGCATTGATTAGTAAAAATCATGATTTTATGGAAATGGCNTTAAAATTCGGCCAGGCCAGATTGAGTCCTCCCACTCTTGGTCAAATTGCTGGTGAAGCTGCTTTAAAAACACCCCATTCTTACTTTGAACAGGTTTCTAAAGAATATGTTGAAAGAAGAGATATAATTGTAAATGGGCTGAATAATATAAGTGGCGTAATTTGCCCAAAACCTCAAGGTGCTTTTTATGCAATTGCACAACTTCCGATTGATGATGCTGACCATTTTTGTCAATGGATTCTAGAAAGTTTCAATCATGAAGGTAGTACGGTAATGATGGCACCAGCTTCAGGCTTTTATGCTAATAGTAAAGTGAAAAATCAAGTTCGTATTGCTTATGTACTTGAAAAAGAACAATTAAAGAAAGCCGTAAATTGTATTAAAATGGCATTAGAAATTTATAAAATTGAAAAGTTTGAATAAAACTTTTATAATATTAATCTAATTTCTGTAGCTCCATACCCAAATTCATCGTAAGAGGCATCATGAAATTCAAAATTAGGATGATATATATCTAGTTCCTTTCTTATTTCATGTCTTAGAACTCCTTCGCCTACACCATGAATAATTACAATTTTTCGAGATTTCTTAGCAATTGAATGGCTCAAAAAGCTTTTAAAGTGAGACATTTGGATATTTAAAATTTGAGAATTGCTCATTCCAANATGAGAATCAATTAGTTTTTCAATATGAAGATCAAGGATAGGTCTTTCTTTATGAATTGATTTATTTAGATTTTTAAATTTTTTATTGAGCTCATTGACAGAATTTGAATTTTTATCGGCTTTTAATTTTAATTTAATTTCTTCATCAAAAGCAGAATTTTCAGTTTTATAATCTTCTTCACTTCTTTCTGAAACTAATTCTTTTAAATTATAAATCTCCTCAAAGCCATACTCATTTTCAACTTCTACCTTATAAGAGTCTATAACTTTGGTAATAACACCAAAGCCATCTGCATTTAAAAATCTTACTTTATCACCTACTTGAAAAGACATTAGTTTATGAGTTCAGCATATAAATCAAAATGATCTGCTTTTAAAATTTTAACATCTACATAATCACCAATTCTGCAATAAGTATTACTATTTTTTTCAATTAGTACTTCATTATCAACTTCGGGAGAATCAAATTCGCTCCTGCCTATAAAAAAGTTATCTTCTGCTCTGTCGATTAAAACTCTATATTTTTTACCTACTTTTTTTTGATTAAGCTTATATGAAATTCCTGATTGAAGTTCCATTATAGAATCAGCTCTTTCTTTCTTAATTTTTGGTGGGACATCATCATCAAATTTATAAGCATGAGTATTTTCTTCATGAGAGTAAGTGAAAATTCCCAATCTTTCAAATTTCATTTCTTCTACCCAATCATACATTTCTTGAAAATCTTCTTGTGATTCACCNGGATATCCAGCAATTAAAGTAGTTCTGATAGCTATATTGGNAATAATAGAACGAATATCATGAATTAGTTGAGTTGTTTTTTCTCTAGTNGTTCCTCTTCTCATAGCTTTNAGTACTTTTGTTGAACCGTGTTGAAGGGGAATNTCTAAATAATTACAAATCTTCTTTTCTTGTTTCATAACTTCAATTACATCCATTGGAAAACCAGCTGGAAAAGCATAGTGTAATCTGATCCATTCTATACCATNAACTTTGCATAGTTCTTTAAGTAATTCAGCTAAAGCTCTTTTTTTATATAAGTCTAAACCATAGTAGGTTAAGTCTTGTGCAATTAACATNATTTCTTTTACACCTTTTTTTGCTAAAGACTTGGCATTAGTTACTAAATCTTCAATTGGGGTTGAACGATGTTTTCCTCTCATTAAAGGAATAGCACAAAAAGAACAAGGTCTATCACATCCCTCAGCAATTTTAAGATATGCATAATGATTTGGAGTTGTAAGTAAGCGTTCTCCAACCAATTCGTGCTTATAATCTGCATTTAAAGTTCTTAGTATATTAGGAAGGTCTTTAGTTCCAAAATAGGCATCTACATCGGGAATTTCTTCTTCTAATTGATCTTTATATCGCTCTGACAAGCATCCAGATACATATACTTTTTCGACCAAACCATCTTTTTTTGCATCTACAAAATCTAATATGGTATTAATGGATTCCTCCTTCGCATTTTCTATAAAACCACAGGTNTTAATAATAACAATTGAAGAATCCCCTATTTTAGATTCATGCTCAACTTCAAATTTATTGGCTTTTAACTGAGCCATCATGACTTCAGAATCGTATAAATTCTTAGAGCACCCCATTGTAACAACGTTTACCTTGTTCTTTTTGAGTGTCTTTGTTTTCATTAATTAAGAGTTAAAGGAAGATCCAGAAAATAAGGAATCTATAAAAGCATTTCTATTAAATACTTGTAATTGATCAACCTTCTCACCTACTCCAATATATTTAACAGGAATTTTAAATTGNTCAGAAATTCCAATTAAAACGCCACCTTTTGCAGTTCCATCTAATTTAGTTATAGCCATGGCATTCACTTCTGTTGCTTTTAAAAATTGTTCAGCTTGCTCAATAGCATTTTGTCCAGTAGATCCATCTAAGANNAATAAAATTTCATGTGGAGCATTAGGAATAACTTTCTGCATTACATTTTTGATTTTTGATAACTCATTCATCAAATTAACTTTATTATGTAATCTTCCAGCAGTATCTATTAGTACCACATCTGCATTACCAGCTTTAGCACTTTGAAGTGTATCAAANGCAACAGAAGCAGGATCGGATCCCATTTGCTGTTTTACAATAGGAACACCTACTCTTTCTGACCAAATAGTTAATTGTTCTACTGCAGCAGCCCTAAAGGTATCAGCTGCTCCTAGAACAACATTTTTTCCATTGTTTTTGAACTGATGAGCTAATTTTCCAATTGTTGTTGTTTTTCCAACGCCATTTACTCCTACCACCATTATCACGTAAGGTTCATTCAATGATGGGGTATCAAANCCTGTAATATCTTCAATATTATTTTCAGATAACATTTCTGAAATTTCTGTTTTTAAAATTTCATTGAGTTCACTCACTCCAACATATTTGTCTTTTTTCACTCTTTGTTCTAACCTATCTATAATTTTTAAAGTTGTTTTTACACTTACATCAGATGAAACCAATACTTCCTCCAAATTATCAAGAACTTCTTCATCAATTTTAGATTTCCCGGCAACTGTATTAGCTATTTTAGAAAAAAAACTTTTTTTAGTCTTTTCTAATCCTTCATCAAGATCTTGCTTCTTTTGCTTAGTAAAAAAACTTTTCCAACTCATATTAATTCTATTAAATAAAAAAAGCTCTTTCTTTTTCAAGAAAGAGCTTAAATTTAAAACTTTTTTAGGTAGTTAAAACCAGTCTTTAATTTTATCGTTATGGATAACCTCTTCTTTGAAAGTATAAGAACCAGTTTTTGGTGACTTTACCATCTTAATTACTTTAGTATGTTGCTTTCCGCCTCCTTTTTGTAGTGAAGCTACAGATTTCTTAGCCATGATTCAGTTATTTAATTTCTTTATGTAATGTATATTTTTTCAAAACTGGATTGTATTTTTTCAATTCAATTCTATCCGGGGTGTTTTTTCTATTTTTAGTAGTTATATACCTTGATGTNCCAGGCANTCCNCTATTCTTATGCTCCGTGCATTCTAAAATTACCTGTACTCTATTTCCTTTCTTAGCCATTTCCTTAAATTATGGGTGGCAAAGATAAATTATTTATCCTTAATTACAAGATTACTAATATTTTTATTTAAAANCTTTATTCAATAGTTAATTTCTAATGAATATATTTGAAAAAAATTCTTAAAATGAAAAATATTTTATCCTTATTTCTACTTGCTGTTTTGTTGGGTTGCAGTTCCAATCATCAAAATCCTGAGATTGANACATCCTTAATTAAAGAAAATATCACCTATTATGGAAAAGAAATTTCAAATGACTCCCTTCAAGTCTTTAATCAAGAAAAAGAAATGGTAATGAATACAGGTTTAAAATCTTGTAAGTTATCTGGAAAAATTGTTGAAACATGTTCAAAAAAAGGTTGTTGGATGACTCTAGACACNGGTGAAGACACATTATTTATAAAATTCAGAGATTATGGGTTTTTTGTGCCCATTGATAGTGTAGAGGGAAAAAATGCTGTGGTTCAAGGAGATTTATTTTTGGATACTACATCTGTGGAAATGTTAAAACACTATGCAGAAGATGCTGGAAAATCAGAAGAAGAAATTGCTCTTATTACTGAACCAATTTATGAACTAGGTTTTATTGCAGATGGAGTAATCATAAAGAATTGAAAAAATATTTATTTATAACACTTTCTATCATCACTTTTTTAAGTTGTAGCTCATCGAAAGAGAGTAGAANTCCTACAGTAATTATTGATCCAAATCCAACTAGTGAAATGGCTCAATTAATGAGGGAAATGACCATTGAACTTGATCAAATTAAAATAAGACTTGAGAAAAATGAAACTTTAGATAATAATCTTTTAAATTTTGCCTTAATTCACGAAGCTGAAGTTACAGATATATCATTTAATAAGCCACATATAATGCCTATGTCAAAAGCATTCCATTTTGTGGTAAATGAATTTAATAAAGACCCCAATATTATAAATTATAATAGTATAATAAATAATTGTATAAGTTGTCACCAACTTTCCTGTCAAGGTCCGCTTATGAAAATAAATAAGCTATCTATTAAGAACTAAAAATCTTTAAAAACTAGTGGCTTTTTTTTCATTAAAGCTTCAATTTCATCAATTGTTCTAGGAACACATCCAGAAAGGTTTTCTGGTTCATCATTCGTAATTAAAATATCATCTTCTATTCTAACACCAATATTCCACCATTTAGGGTCACATGGAGAACCTTCTTTTATATAAATACCAGGCTCAACAGTAATAACAGTATTTGGTTGAAATACTCCTCTTGTTCCAGGGTCATGAACATCTAAACCAAGGTAATGAGATGTCCCATGCATGAAATATCTTCTCATTCCTAAAGGAGACTTAATAATGCCTAACTCTTGTAATCTTTGAGAAACCACAGTTGTTGCAATTGTATTGGTTATATAAAAAGGATTTCCAACTTTACAGGCCTCAATTGCTTTATTCTGAGCTTCTAAGACGATATTATATATGATTTTTTCTTCCTCAGAGTATTTCCCATCTACAGGGATAGTTCTAGTTACATCTGCAGTATATCCATGATATTCAGCACCAACGTCGCTTAGTAGAAGATGATTACCTTTCATAGTTTTTCTGTTAGTCGTATAATGAAGAATACACGAATTTTCTGCTGCACCTACAATTGAAGGGTAACCAGGATATTCAGCTCCATTTAACTTGAAAATAGCTTCTACTACTGCCTCTGCTTGATATTCTTTCATCTCTGGTTTTAGAACTTTCATTAATTCTGATTGTGCATCGCAGGTAATTGAAATTGCTTTTCTAAGAAGATACATTTCTTCCTTAGTTTTAATTTCTCTTAACTTAGCCATCCATTTATGAATTTCTGAAAAATTGGCCTTTATTTCTTTTTTAGAATTTTTGATTTTTGTATCTGATTTTTGTAATTGCAGATGTTTATTATTAACTGGAAACAGATCATTTCCAACTTCAAAATTATCGTGAATAAATATGGAATCAATTTCTGAAAGATCTAGATTTTCTAAATTGAATTTGTCAATATCAAAAGTTTTTTGAATTTCTAAAATAATTTCTGAGCCTTTAACNCCTAACTTTTTACCAACCCATACTTCAGAGTTAGCATTTCTTTNCTTTATTAGTAGTAGTTCATTAATAGTATCATTCTCAAATAAGAAAGGATTTTTAAAAAGAATTAAAATGCTNTTACTCTCATTTAGGCCAGTTANATAATAAAAATTTGGATCTTGATGAAATTCATAGTCTACATCATTAGCTCTNAGCATGCTTTTACCAGAGCAATAAATGGCCATTGTTTTTTCAGGCATAAAGGTTCGTACTGCTTTTCTTCTTTCCAAATGAAAACTTGGTGGAAGGAGATCATTATCATAAATACCTAAAGTATCTGCTCTAACAGAATTAGTCCATGAACTCTTAATTTCTTGCCCAATAATATTAGAAATGAAAATTAAATTAATAAGGTATAATGAAAAACTACGCATAAACTAAGTCTAAACACTAATATAGTGAGACTGGCTTAATTAGTTTTATTATTTGAAAAAACCTTTAGACTTAGCAGTTGCTAAAGCAGCTGAAATTCCTATTTTGTCTATTGTTCTAATTGCTGCGGCTGAAACTTTTAAAGTTATCCATTTGTTTTCTTCAGGGATAAAAAACTTTTTTGTTTGAAGATTTGGAAGAAACTTTCTTTTTGTCTTTCTATTTGAGAATGAAACATTATTNCCACTANCAACTTTTTTTCCTGTAATTTGACAAACTCTAGACATAATTATTAAAAATTTGAGGTGCAAATTAAATTCATTTTTATGGGATTAACAAATTTCACCTTCTCTTTTTCTGTTGTTGTTTTGAAACCTCTTCTAATCTTTGTTGAAAACGAGATTTCTTCTTTTTCTTTTTCTTGTTGGATTCTATTTGTAGTCTAATTTTATCTTCGTCAATGAGATATTTTTTAATTCCCCACATAATACCAATATTCATAAGGTTTCCACAAAAATAATAGAAGCTTAATCCAGAGGAATAGGTGTTAAACCAAATTAATAACATAATAGGCATCATGTACATAATTATCTTCATATTGGGCATACCTGGTTGAGCAGCGGGTGTCATTTGATTGCTATTAGTAATNGTATAAATTAAAGTTGAACCTGCCATTAATAAGGCAAATAAACTAATGTGATCTCCGTAAATAGGAATACTAAATCCAAAATCAAAAATGGAATCATAAGAACTTAAATCTTCAGCCCATAAAAAACCTTTATGACGTAAATCTANACTTGCAGGAAAATATCTAAAAACAGCAAATAATATGGGCATTTGAATAATCATTGGAATACAACCAGCCATCGGATTAACTCCAGTTTGTTTGTATAAAGCCATGGTTTCTTGTTGTTTTTTCATAGCTGAATTTCTGTCTGTTTTACCTTCGTATTTAGCTGTAATCTTACTCATTTCTGGCTTAATAACTTTTGTCTTTGCTGTAGACATATAGTTTTTATAGGTGAGTGGCATGATGACTATTTTTACAATAATTGTAAGTAGTAATATTATAAGTCCTAGACTAAGTCCAGTAGTCATAAGGTATTTAAAAACTGGGTCAATCATATACCTGTTTACTAAAGCAAAAACACTACCACCAAGATTAATTATATCTTCAATTTCACTTTCATATGACTCTAATAAATCATAATCATTTGGAACAAATAAAAATTTAAGTGNTACTTTTCCAAGAGAAGGTATAGAACTTTTAGAGGCAAATGAATCGGTATATCTATCTCCTTCAAGAACCTTACATGACACCTTACTCTTGCCAATNCCTTCCTCAGAAAGTAAAATACAAGAGAAAAACTTTTGCTTGTAAGCGATCCAATTTAAATTTCCATCCAGAATTTCTTCATCATCAGATGTTTCAGATAAGTAATCTCGACTATTACCAAAATTTCTGTACATTATTGTAGTAATGATTCTTTCATCAGAAGCTATTTTCTCTGTAGATAAACCATTCATAGACCATTTCAAGTCAACATCTGACTTTATATCATTTTCTATGTTATAATAATTGATTTCAAAATCAACATCATACTTTCCTTCANACAAACTGTATGAAAACTCTAAATACTTATCGTTTGAACCAGCAAAAGCTCTAAATACTAAGAGACTATCATTTTGTTTTACAAGATCAAAAAACAAATCTTCAGATTCGATAGGAACTACCTTTTCTGCATCTACTAATGANAAACTCATTGCAGAAGTTTTTTCTTCAAACAATGATATAGGATTATTTTCATTATTAANAAAGTCTTGATAAGTTCTGTATTTAAAAAGACCATTATCATCTAATTCCACCATCTGAGCATTAGTAATTCTAGCGCCCTTATTAGTAAAAAAAAGCTTGATTTTATCATTTTCTAGGCTATAGTTCTTCTCTTGACCTGAAACACTTCCATAAAATATTCCATATCTTTCAATTAATTCTTCTTGTTCNTGTTGGTCTTTTAATTTTTGATATATTATCATATCTGCAGAGTCCAAATCATTAAAAGCAGATTCTTNAATTGTTTTATTTACAGAACTTTTGACTTCAGATTTAGAAGAATCTATATCATTAAATTCAGTTGCAGTGGTATTGTTGATTGATGGTTCTTGAGGTTTATTTAAAAACATAAATGCAAGAACAACAGCACCTATTAGAATCAAACCTGTAGTTGTATTTTTATCCATTAATTATTTTTAAAGGACAAATATATTTTTTCTTAATCAAAAAATGAGTTTCATTAACAAATATTAAAGAGAAGTTTTTATTAANAATATCAATATTCGTTGATAACTTTGTGGATAAAGCAAAAATGATATCATCCAAAAATAGGTGTTCTTAAAATATTTTTGATGAAACAATATCAAATATGTTTTCAACTTTATTTGTTAAGAAAAGAGTAACACATGAAATGCTAGCCAGTAATTTTGTAAATAAAACTCTTCGTTCAGTTGATGAGACTTATAAAGATTTTCTAGATGCAATATACAATGATACAGAACTTATCTCATTTCCAAAACTAGATTACAAAGACCCTACCGAACTTATGTATTTAATAATTGCCGGGAATATGAAGTTTTTTGAAAGAATTCTTTCAAGTCAAGAGGAAAATACTATTTGTAATTCTATNATTGAGCAAATGTGTATTGTTTTTGATANGAAATTTAATCAAATGCAGGATAAGTTAGAAAAATACAGCTCCTTTATTTCTAGAGTTAATCATCCCTCAAAAAATATTCTATATGGAATATCTAAAGCTGTTTTTTTTAAATTTAAACTTGGGTCTTATCAAGATGAATATTTTGCACAGTTGAATACCCCTAACCCAGTTTTTCTAAAAAAAATAGANACTTTAGTTGAAAATTACATATGGGACTGGGAAACAATTTTTGAAAAAAATAAAATTGTTTATTGATTAATTCAATCCAAATCTGTTAACTGCCATTTCTTTTATATCATTTCCAATTGCTAGGCAAGCAGTAGCTGCTGGAGAAGGTGCATTAAGTACATGAATACTATTAGAACTATATTCAATTCTAAAATCATCTTTAGTATCACCATTTTGACTCAGAAGTAAAGCTCTAACACCAGCTCTTCCAGGTCTGATATCTGTCATTTTTAAAGAAGGAATTAATTTCTGGAGTGTTCTAAGAAATAATCTTTTAGAGAAAGCTCTTCTATACTCATTTATTCCATAAGAAGCATTCTTAAAAAAAAGTTGCCAAGTTCCTANGTAGCTCAAAGCATCAATTGTATCATTTAAACTAAAATCTGTTTTATTATACCCCTCTCTTTTAAAACTAAAAACTGCATTAGGCCCACATTCAATATCTCCATTAACCATTCTTGTAAAATGAACTCCTAAAAAAGGAAAAGCTGGATCAGGAACTGGATAAATGAGATTTTTTACTTTATACTTTGCATGATCTTCTAACTCGTAATAATCTCCTCTGAAGCCTACTACTTTTTCCTTAAGTGGGATACCATCTGACTTAGCTAACCTATCAGCTTGTAAGCCACCACAAACAATTAAAAACTTAGACTTTACTAAAACTTTGTTAGTTTTTATAAATTTTAGACCATCCTGATTGTCAATTTTTAAAACTTCATGGGAAAAGAGTACTTTACTATTNTGATTTAAACTACTGGCTATATCAATCATTTTTTGAGTAGCTTCTACATAATCTATAATCCCAGTGCAAGGAACCCAAATTCCAGAAAGTCCATTTACTTCNGGTTCTATTTCTTTTATTTGAGAGTCATTAATCCTTTCAATACCTTCAGTATTATTATCAATTCCGTTCTTATAAATTTTATCCAAAAATTGGAGTTCTCTTTTATGGGTAGCGACAACTACCTTACCACATACATCATGNTTAATATTATTTTCTTTAGAAAATTTTACAAGCTCATGCCTACCCAATACACAGTTTTTAGCTTTATTAGATCCTGGAGTGTAATATAATCCTGAGTGAATAACTCCCGAATTATTTCCTGTCTGATGTTTGGCAAGTTGGTCTTCTTTTTCAATTAAAATTAATTTTTTAGAAGGAAACTGCATTTGCAGTTTGTAAAATGTTGCTGCACCAACTATACCACCACCAACAATAGCAATGTCATAAATTTCATCCATATGCTTCAATTGAAATTTCTTCTTTGGGTACTTGAAAAAGTAACAATAGACCTATNATAAAAAAAACTACTAANGCAACAATTGAATTCCTCATACTNCCTGTAATCTGTTCAATAAATCCATATGAAAACATTCCTATAACNATTCCTAGCTTTTCAGAAATATCAAAAAATGAAAAGAAGGATGATGTGTCCTTAGTTGCTTTGGGAATATATTTTGAAAAAGTACTACGAGATAAAGACTGTATTCCCCCCATAACTAAACCAACAAAACCAGCAATAAAATAAAAATGAATAGGCTCATAAACCAAAAAAGCAGAGAAGCACAATAAAATCCAAATGAATATTGAAAGTTTGAGTGCAAAAAGATTCCCTTTCATTTTAGAAATTTTAGATAAAAGAATAGCACCTGGTATGGCGATTAGCTGAATTAATAATATGCTAATAATTAAACCCATTTTGGCATTAGAACCACTTCCCCAGTTAATTTCTTTAGTCCCGAAATATACTGCTACTAACATTATNGTTTGAACAGCCATACTATATACAAAAAAGGAATAAATAAATCTTTTAAGTCTTTTAGTTTTCAATATGTATTTCCATACTTTTTTAAGCTCAGTAATCCCTTTTTGATAAGTTGTTTTATTATTTAGAACCACTTTTTTTCCACTAGGAAGTCTTCTAAAGGTTACGTGAGAAAAACCAAACCACCATAATCCAGTTAAGGCAAAACATAATCTAGTGTAAAATGGTCTTTGTTCTTCAATGGAAGAAAAAATAAGAATTAAGCAAACTATAAGAAGAATAACACTACCAATGTATCCCATAGAAAAGCCTCTTGCTGACAAACTATCGTGATCTTTTTTATCAGCAATTTCTGGTAAAAAAGCATTGTAAAAAACCAAACTACTCCAATATCCTATACCTGTTAAAACAAATAACAATAAACTAATTTCTAAGTGATTTTTATCAAAAAAAGAAAGTAGAATACATGAAAAAGAACCTAAATAGCAAAAAAATCTCATAAAGACTTTCTTATTATTAAAAGCATCAGCAATACCAGATAAAAAAGGAAGAATAAAAACAAGCAAAAGAAAGTAAACAGCACTTAAAATAGTAATGAGTGCTGTATTAATAAATTCAAAACCAAAAAACATTACTTTACTATCTACATAACCCTCATAAAAAATTGGGAAGATAGCACTAGAAATAACAAGCGGATAAACAGAATTTGCCCAGTCGTAAAATGTCCAAGCTTTTTGAACTTTTTTATCTTTTAGTTGCATTATAATTATTTTACAATTATAAATTCAACTCTTCTATTTTTTGCCAAACTAAATGGGGAGGTTCCTCTTGAAGCAGGTTGGTCTGAACCAACATCTTGTGCACTTAATCTTTCTGATGAAATACCATTTTTCATTAAAAAATCCTTGACTGACTTAGAACGATAATTACCAAGATTAATAAGTTCCTTATTTTCAGGNTCATCTTTAATAGCATCTTTTTCTAAATTATCAATATGCCCATTTAACTGTAGTTTTAAGTCTGGATTATCTTTTAATAAATTAATCACATAATTTAGATTATTATCAAACATAGGATCCAAATTATAAGTTTCAACATCAAAATAAATAGCATTTTTTTTCAGTTTAACCGACATAGGTAAGCTTTCATCAACATCTACATCTAAATGGTATATTACTGATTCTCTTTTCTTTTTAGCAGCATCATTACAATTACAAGAATTAGGGTCTTCTACTAATTTTACTTCAACTTTATCTACATAATAGTAGGCTTCAGCTAATTGAGTTCCAGGAAAAGAATCTATTTTGGTTAGCTTCTCATAATCAGTGTCTTTATTATTAAAGAAATTTCCTATGGTAATATATCTTTCCTTACCGTCAGCCTGATATATTCCACAAATAGTCTCCCACTTATAACGAGCTTTATATATTTTACTCTTCTCATTAGATACTACTGCAGACAGTTCAGCTTTATTACTGAAAATAATATCCCCTTTTTTATCTAATGTAATTTGTTCATCGCTAAAATGAATTCCTATGTTATCAATAGCATATTTACTTAAATCAGCTAAACTTACATGAATAGTAACACAATATTCCAGTCCACTAGCTAATGGTTTAACAAGCTTAGACTGTAAATAAGTTCTAGGTTTTTTATTGTTATAACTATAACCTAGAATACCTGCATAATTCTGTCCATCTTTTGCAAATTCTTTTCCATAAATATTTCTTGGCACTGCAATATCTCCTGAAATACTACTAGAAAATAAATCTGCTTTTAAAGCAGTTGGAGAATCCCAATCTTTAGCAATATTAATTTGAGTTAACTTTTTAAGCTTACCATCAATGCTTTCAAAACTTGGATTTAAAACTAAATTATTCTCTTCTTGAGCATTGAAGTTTAAAACTAAGCATAGTAGTATTAATGTTTTAATTTGATTTCTCATTGGTCTATTTATATGATTTTACGCTTTCAATAAAGCACTTTACTTTTTCTGGATCTGTATCTGGATAGACTCCATGTCCTAAGTTAGCAATATGTCTATAGTTTTCAAATTTATGAAGCATTTCTTTCGTCTTCTTTTCTATGGTATTATAGTCTCCATATAGAACACAGGGGTCTAAATTGCCTTGTAAAGTTTTATTATTAAATATTTGAGTAGCATTTTTGATACTCATTGTCCAATCTAAACCAATGGTCTCACAATTTAAATTATTCATCTTTTCAAGAGCAAAAAAGGCACCTTTACTAAANATAGTTTTGGGAACTTCTTTTANTGAATTACAAATAATTTCTAAATATTTAAAGCCAAATTCCTCATAGTATTCTGGACTTAAAATACCTGCCCATGAATCAAAAACTTGAACTAAATCAGCACCTGCTTTAATTTGTAATTTTAAATATTTAATGGTTATTTCAGTTATCTTATTTAAAAGTAAATGAGCTAGTTCAGGTTCACGATATAAAAAGCTTTTAGCTTTACTAAATGTTTTAGAGCCCTGTCCTTCAACCATATAGGCTAAAATAGTCCAAGGAGCACCAGCAAAACCAATTAAAGGAACTCTTCCAGATAATTCATGTTTTGTAATTTTAATAGCTTCAAAGACATAGGATAATTGGTCTTCAACATTTGAAACATTTAAAGCGTTAATATCATTTCTATTTGAAATAGTCTTCGGGAAAAAAGGTCCTTTTTTTTCAATCATTTCATATTTCAGACCCATTGATTCAGGAATTACTAGTATGTCAGAAAATATAATTGCTGCATCTACTTGTAGTATATCCACAGGCTGAATGGTTACTTCTGCTGCAAGATGAGGTGTTTCCACTAACTCTTTGAAACCACTTAAAGAATTTCTAATTTTTCTATATTCTGGAAGAATTCTGCCTGCTTGTCTCATTAACCAAACAGGAGTTCTTTCAATATTTTCACCTTTAGCAGCTTTTAGTATGAGATCATTCTTTAACTTCATGGTGTAAATGTATAAAAGACTTCTTATAAATAGTAAATTCTACCAAATGAGAATTATGAAAATTATCATAATGATTTTTATGGTTATGAGTTTTCATAACTATTGGTCCCAATCTAAAGTACCAAATAATTATTCTAATGATACTATTGTCGTAATTATTACTTTAAATAACAATGAACTCCGAGGTTTGTTGGTTGAAGAAAACTTTACAACAATATCATTAGAAATTGCTAATGAGGTCAAAACTTTTAGAAAAGATAATTTAAAATCTTATAGGTATATAACAAGAAATCAAATAAAGTCTATCAAAGAGTTTGATAACCCCAATCCTATTTATACAAAATATTGTTATCTACCATCTGCATACATCACTGAAAAAGGAANCATCAATACCAACTCTCATTACTTCATTACTAGTAACTCAAAAATTGGAATTCATGAAAATTTTGAAATATCTTTTGGCAATATTTTTATTTATAATGTATTTTCTTCNCTTACCTATTCAAAAGAACTTAAAAATTCCTTTGTTGCAGGATTTTCATTACTTGGAAATTTTAATATAATTAATGCCTCTAATGGAGCGAATGATTTCAATGGATGGGGGGTAATTCCAAGAATTACTTATGGGGATGAATTTGGAAATACTACTATTGGGTTTATTGGATATCAATTACCAATATTTGAGAGTTTCTGTTATGGAGGATATCTAGCAAGTCAAAAGAAAATAGCAGAAAGGTTTACAATCGCTGGTGAAATAGTAGGGCTTACTCTTGATGGGCATAATGTTGGAGTAATCAGCAATATTATCCTTAATTTTATGAGAAATTCACGAGAAAATTGGAGTGCAGGTGTATCAATTCTAAATTTTGAAGTTGTAAATATGGCACTAGATTTAAATTTTATAGCCTTACCCTACATAGGTATTCAAAGAAAGTTTTAATTTTTATGAAAATCTAACTAACTACTATCTTGTCAGTAGTACATAACCATTAAAGCTCTTTTCTTCTCCAGTGCTTGCATCTACTAGATCTATTTTCCACACATACGCATCTGTACTTACCTGATTATTCTGATACTTTCCATCCCATCCTGTCCCAAACTCATTCGTACTAAACACCATCTCTCCCCACCTGTTAAACACCTTAAAACTATAATTATCTACTGATACCTTATCTCCAACTGGATAAAACTCATCATTCACTCCGTCTCCATTTGGCGTAAACGAATTCGGTAAGAAAAATGCATATTCACCCTCTACTATCTGTGTGCCATAAACCGTATCCGAACATCCATTCTGATTCTCAACATACAACTCAATATAATACTGCTGCTCTACAACACCTGAAAAATTATACGTCGGATTTTGTACATAATCATTCCCTATCATCGTATTAGTACTATCATAAAAGGTCCAATCAAATAAAACAACATCCTGAGATGATGTATCTATAAATTGTACCGTCGGAGTAAGTATGGATGCAGGGTTAGGTCGTGAGGTAAATCCAGCTACTGGATAATCGTATATCTCAACATAATTAAAATAGGTAGTATCATTCTTACATCCTTCTGTATTGGTAACCTCTAATGTCACATGATAACTACCAGGATTATTATATACTGTTACTACTGTATCAGTATTATTCGAGTAAAATCCATTTCCTAAATCCCATTCACAACTAGCAACCTGAGATATATCGGTATTATTATAAAAATACACTTGTATCGGGTAGCAACCACCTGTTGTATCAGAATCAAATAATGCTGTTGGAAGATCATGCCAAGTAACTAAAATAGAATCATTATTCTCTGGTGTCTCACAGTTATCACTGACAGTTAAATAATAATAGGTACTGCTATTAACAGGCGTGACATTTACCGTACCCTGTGTACCTACAGAAACTCCACTAGCTGTTATCCAAGAATAATTATAAGGACCTCCATTTCCACCTAAAACCGTAACCCCTATATCTAAACTATCATAGGGACAAACTATAGTGTCAGATGAAGTATTGATAATTAAAGGAGGGTTTAAAGCAACTAGTACAGAGTCATAATCAGAAACACAATTAAAAGAATCCGTTACGCTTACTTTATAATATTGAGAGTAATTAGGCATGACAGTATGAGGACCATTTCCAGTTAATCCTATCCAATTATAAGTATATGGTTGGGTTCCTCCACTTGCAGTTACTCCAACTGTTGCTGTGCCTCCTATACAAATAATGGTATCGTTACTCATAGTTACTACCATGGGAATACCATCTGGAACTGTAATCATTGTATCTGCATAACATCCAGCTGAGTCCAATGAACGTATTACATATGTTCCAGCACTTAAACTGTCAAATAAAAATGAACTGATTACATTGCTATCAACTTCTAAAATATTAGTGTAATTTCCATCAATTAATTGAATAATCCATGGTGGACCATCATTCCCGCCAGGAATACCTGTAACGGAAGCATCACTTCCTCCGTAGCAAGTCGAACCATTAATGTTAGGAATTGGAGCTAAGCATGGCCCTGGACATATTGGTTCTATAAATGAACTGGTGGACATTGTGCAACTCACATCATTAGTGAAATAGGCCATTATAGAGCAATTTTGATTAGCACTAGTATAAATATTATTAATAGCATAATTTAATGGACTAATAAAAGGGGGATTATAAATAACAGAGTCTCCAGAACAATTTTTAACTACTAACGTGCCAAAGTTTGGAGGGTTACTGAACTCAACTGATCCTGTAATGCCATAAGTACCAGTCAAGGAGTCACATGAAGAAATACTTGCATTGATATAGGTCATAGAGCAAGGGTTTAAAATATTACAGTTTGTTCCACCTGTTCCTCCAGATTGAACTAAAGATATATTTTGCACAACGTTAGCGTAATTGGTAACTAAAAGAACATATACTTCACCTGCAATAGCATTATTTATAGAAGGTGTTTCAATATTTGATGCTGAATAACTACAACCTTGTTGCGTACAAGTAGGACCAAAAAAACCACCACACCCGTTTGGCAAGTTAGGTACAATATCCGCAGCTGAATAAGAATTACAATTTGCTATAGCATTGGCAATATTTGGAAATGGTCCCCACATAATAAAATCAATATCTTGGGCTGCAGATAACGTCATAGAAAGACTACCAGATTGAGATATTTCTAAGTAATACCATGCTGGATTTGGGGATGATCCTAAACAACCATAATCATTTCCTGGATTGGAGGTGCTTGCATCAGGAACTCCACTGTTT
>NYYE01000033.1 GCA_002686655.1 Crocinitomicaceae bacterium
AATTTTGAAGAGGTAATATGTCCATCAAAAGTACTTTTTAGGTCTACCAACTGTGAATAAGAACCGTTAGTGTTAGTCCCTTGTAATCTTAATATAGCATCAGAACTAATTGTATTTTCGGACTTTATCGTAATCATTCCATTATCAATTCGCATTCTTTCTTGTTGGTAATTTTGTCCCCAGGTTCCTGTACCGTCTGCTACATGAAAACTTAAACCTCCAATTTCAGAACCAGCTGTATTACTTTCTGTCCTTCCCAAAACCTTACCAAATTCAAAAGGTTCCTGATTACTATTAAGCATGCTAAAAGACATAGGCACTCCAATATTATTACCATAATTATCTGTTCTTAAAACATCTATTCCTCTGGATGTAATACCATCGTGAACAGAAACCACACTTAATGGATAAATCTGGTTGGTACTAGATATATTTCCAACAGAAACTTTATTGTTAGTGAAATTAAGATTAGAATTCGTTGACCATGCATCACTACTTTTAGCGTGCAATGCATAAGGAACACTCATTAATTGAGTAGTAGAAATTACTGTATAATTAGTTCCTCCCGAAATATCTACACCTGTCTCAACAAAATGGGTATTTCCGCCCCAATCAATGGCATTGAAAGTTCCTGAAACTACTGTACCAGTTCCTATTTGAATAGCGATAGAACCATAGGCATTGGTAGTTGTAGCAAAAGTTTCTTGGTAGATACTTGTTCCACTAGCACTACCTTGAAGAATATCTATTCTAATCCCAACACTTTGATTCGCTAGAATATTACCAGAACCGTCTCTTATAACTGCTTGGTAATTCATAGACTCTGGGGCTCCTTGACTTTGTGCAACTAATTGATAATCAGCAAACAAAAAAATTATTAAAAAAATTAAAGTCTTTAAAAAAATGGAATGTCTCACAAATAAAAAATTTCTTAACATATAAATATACACTTAACAGATAAATTTCGTTACATTTTTTCTAAAGAAAATGGCAAAAAGCGGACGAACGTTAAAAAATTAAGGATTAACGTATAATTTTTAATGATAATAATTCTAGAAATTATTTAAAAACCAAGACTTCAAAAGCGGCTAATGAAATAGTATTTCCGTTTATTAAAAAACTACCTCCATCTAGTAAATTAGTTCCACTAAAATTTTGTAGTTCTGAAGGCAAACCAAAACTTGAAACCGCATTTTTAGTATTTACTAAACACCAAGATTTTTCACCATTCATTTCTCTGTTAATACAAATAATTTCACTACTCGAAAAATCATTTAAATTGCCGATTTTAAATTCTATATTATTTGTATAGGCAATCATTAAATTTTTATAAAAATCTAAGGTGCTTGCGCCATAATTCCAGTTGACTAACGAATTAGAAAAAAAGGGGATTTGTATGTTCCACCCTATTTCTTGCCCAGTATATATTAATGGCACACCTGGATAAAAAAGTGTGGCTGCGAAAGCAGTTAAAGAAGCATCCAAACTTCCATATATATCAATAGCCGTTCCATCCCAAGCACACTGGTCATGGTTAGTAGTAAATCGAACTTTTTCTTTTCCCTCAGGGACAGCACCATAAGTTATATTATGCTGATTTCCCAAATAACTCGCATTGGTACCACTAGCAAATATATCTACCGTTCTATTATAAAAACTCCAATCAAAATTCAAATCGAAACCAGCCTCAAAATGATCGTTCCTTGCTCCTTCGGCAAACAGAACCAATTCTCTGTTGGGAATGGCTCTTAAACTATCAATAGCCCTTTTCCAAAATTCAAATGGCACGTAATCTGCCGCATCACACCTGTACCCATCGGCATTGGCTTCTAGTACCCAATATTTCATAGCATCTATCATTTGATTAGCCATATTTTTATTATCAAAATTAAGATCAGCTACATCTGTCCAGTTGGTTCCAGCTGGGTGAATAATATTACCATTTAAATCTTGAGTGTACCAACTGCTATCTGCCATCCAAGTATGATCCCAAGCTGTATGATTGGCCACCCAATCCAATATGACCAGCATATTTCTACTATGCGCCTCAGCAATAAAAGTTCTTAAGGTTTCTAAAGTTCCATATTCCTCATCAACCGCATAATAATCGGAAATAGCATAGGGAGAATTAATAGGCCCACCATTGGTCTGAATGGGCATTAACCAAATAATATTTACGCCCAATTCTGCAATATTATCTAGTCTATTTTGAACGCCTTGTAAATCACCACCACTACTAAACGCTCTTAAATTAACTTCGTACATCACCAACTCTTCGTTGTCCGGAATATTAGACAAAGGTGTTCCATACTGCTGGTAACCATCTGTCTCATTATCTATAGGATCCTCGTCTTTATCACAAGAAAAAATGAAGGCTAAAGAAAAAATAGCTATTAAATAATATTGAATTCTACTTCGCATTATAAACCCAAAAGAATTAGTTAAATTTAATATTTTATAATGAAAGATGTTTTTAAAATACTATTTAGCGTAGGTCTTTTAGCCTCAAGTTCACTTCATCTTATTGCTCAAATTCCCATGTTTTCTAATCCTATTATAAGAGGGGGACATCCAGATCCTTCTATATGCAGAGTGGGAGAAGATTACTACATCGTCAACTCTTCTTTCGAGTATTTTCCAGGGCTTCCCATTCACCACAGTAAAGACTTAGCCAACTGGACGTTAATAGGTCATGGACTACACAGAAAAGAACAATGCAATGGAAGAATGAATTTGGTAAATGTACAGTCTAACGGAGGCATTCATGCTCCTACCATTCGCTACCATAACGGAAAATTTTACATTATTACCACCAACGTATATCAGCCTAAAAAAGACGAACCAGCACAAATGATCAACTTCATCATTACCGCATCTAACGCAGAAGGCCCTTGGTCCAAACCCATTATTGTGGAAGGAGCACCAGGTATAGATCCCGACATTTTCTTTGATGACGATGGCAAAATTTACTACACTGGAACCCACTCCCCCGAAAAACCTAACTTTTCTGGCGAAGGTGAAATTTGGATGCAAGAACTAGATGCTAATACTTTTCAACTAATTGGAAAAAGACATTTTTTATGGAGGGGTGCCTGTCAAGGAACATGGGCAGAAGGACCACACATCTATAAAAAAGACGGCTGGTATTATTTACTCATTGCAGAAGGAGGAACTGGTTTTAACCATGCCGTTATGATAGCAGCTAGTAAAAACATAACTGGCCCTTACGATGCTAACGACAGAAATCCCATACTTTCTTCCCGTCACTTGAGTTACGATTATTGGATCAATAGCACTGGTCATGCCGATATGGTAGAACTACCCAATGGAGAATGGAGAATGGTTTGCTTGGGTATAAGAAATGAAGAAAATAGAGCTTCTAACATGGGAAGAGAAACCTTAATCCTTCCAGTAAAGTGGGAAAAGGAACCTTACTGGTGGAAAGAAATAAAATACAATTGGCCCGTTTGCAACCCACTTACAGGAAAAATAGAAAAACAGTATCCTTACTTTTTACCCATCAATGACGCTACTTATGAGCCNATTAAAAATGAATATGAATTTCAAGAAAATACCCTTCCACTAAACTGGATTCATAGGCGAGTAAACTTAGAAAATAGCTTTAGTCTTAATACTAAACCAGGTTACCTATCTATGTACTGCTTACCAAATACCATTAAAGAAAGATCGCCTTATAATTTTATAGGAATCAAACAAAAAGAAACCCATTTTGAAACTTCTACCACCATGCAATTTAATCCCACTATTAATGGTGAGGAAGCCGGTCTNTGCCTAATTCAAAAAGACGACAACTACCTTCTTTTTGACGTAAGACATGAGGATAATGAAAATGTTCTTCGACTAGTAATAAATGCTAAAAAGAAGAACGCCATACTTAAAAAGGATTTGGTCATGGGGGAAAAATATAATAACTATATTGAATTGAAAGTAATACTAAAAGAAAATAAATACCACTTTTATTACCGTTATCAATCTAATGATCTATGGGAATTATTTGATACTGCCAATAGTAATTTATTATTATCAGAAGGTTATACAGGAACACACATTGGTCTATACGCCACTAGCAACGGAAAAAAAAGTACTAACTTCGCTTCATTCGACGTATTTAAATTAAATTAAATTTTATGTATAAATTATTTTCTAGTCTAGTCCTCGTTTTTGTACTTATAATTAGCTGTAATGAGCAAAAAAATGATGCTATTTCTTATCTAGAAATATCTAATAAAAGCCAGATAGATAGTATTACCCAAACTTTTATAGATAGAGAAATTTATCCTTTTATTTATACCAGATTAGAAGATTCTAATGGTATAGTTGCCTATGAAAACTTAGCCAAAAACGAAAGACTATTGGCTGATGAAAATATTGATGGAGACTCTTGGATTAGAATATGGTCGATGAGTAAAATTGTCACCATTTGCCTAGCGCTTGACTTAATGGAAGATNGNATTATTTCATTNGAAGATTCAGTAATTAAATACATTCCAGAATTTAGCGATTTAAAAGTAGCGGTAACTCAAGACAGTGTGGAAATACCCTCTGTAAATTGGTATGAAGAAGATAGCAATAGATTAGGTCCTTGCCCACTTTCTTATGTAGAAAATGATTCTGTTATGACCATACTACATTTATTAAATCACCAAGCAGGATTTTACTATTCTACTACCAATATTGACTGCATAGATTCAGTAATTGCCAATGAGAATTTAGCAGCAGCTGAAAACAGTCAAGACCTAATCAATAAAATGGCTAAACTTCCTCTTATTCAACACTCAGGTTCTTATTACTACTATGGAACTAACACTACTGTTCTGGGCTTAGTTTGCGAAAGAGCAACCGGAAAAACATTAGCTGAACTGGTCAAAGAAAGAATTACTGATCCCATGAAAATTAAAGGATTGGCTTACGATTTACCTAAAGAAGCCACCATGCTACCAAGATTTTCTGGTAAGGACTCCATACTAAGAATTGCAAAAGAAGGAGAATTGGATATCTTCGGACAAAACGTTCCAGATTATGATTCAGAACACCAACTTTACCTTGGTGGAGAAGGAATGATAGCTACCGCCAACGGCTACTCAGATTTTTTAAGAATGCTACTCAATAAAGGAACGCTTAACGGGTACAGATTTTTAGAAGAAAACACCATTGACGATCTTACTTCTCCACATACACAACTAAAAAATCCATACGGGTATAACGGATATAATATTTGGATTAGTGGGGATTCTACTTTATTAAAAGGGCAAGGAGACAAAGGCCTGTGGATAGGTGGCGGATATGAGGGAACTCATTTTTGGATAGATACCAAACGAGGTTTTGTAGGGACCATTATGACTCAAATGTTTTGGGTATTTGATGGGGATTATGGTTATACAAAAGACGACAGAATAAGAGGAGCTATTTATGAGCCTTGGACTCAAATTCCNTATAGCAAAAACTAATGAGCAGTANTTCCGAAATAAAAAGNATATTTGATCTTCAATCANAACCAACTAATATAGTTAGGTTAAGAAACTCATCTTATAAAGAGCGAATTGAAAAAATAAAGCGATTGCAAAACTTTGTACTAAGTGAAGCCAATCACCAANTAATAGCTGAAGCACTATATAAAGATTTACGAAAACCCAATGAGGAAGTTATTACTACAGAAATAACCCCCATTATACTAAATACCAAACATGTTCTTAAAAATTTAAAACAGTGGATGAAAAACGAACATGTTCCATCACCCATTACCATGGTGGGAATGTCTTCTTATGTAAAATACGAATCTAAAGGAACCATACTCTTAATCTCTCCATGGAATTACCCTATATTTCTTAGCATATATCCTCTTATTTATGCTATTGCCGCTGGTAATGCCGTCATTCTTAAACCCTCTGAGATTTCATCACACACTTCAAAAGTGATATCAAATATGATACAGACGCTTTATGAAGAAAATGAAGTAGCAGTAATTGAAGGTGCTGTGGAAGAATCTACTGAACTACTAAAATTACCTTTCAATCACATTCACTTTACTGGAAGTCCCAACGTTGGCAAAATAGTAATGGAAGCAGCTGCCAAAAATTTGTCAGGAATTACACTAGAATTGGGTGGGAAATCTCCAGTAATAATTGATGGTACTGGAAACACCAGAGAAATTACAGAAAAAATTGCATGGGGAAAAACTCTTAATTGTGGACAGACTTGTATTGCCCCAGATTATATTTTAATTCAAAAAAACGAATTATCGACCTTTATTTCTCATTTTAAAACCACGGTAAATAAATTCTATAACTCTAAGAATAATGGACTTGACAATGCTGCAGAATATGGGAGAATTGTAGACGATAGAAACTTCAATAGAGTTGAAAAACTGCTACAAGATGCGTTAAAAAAAGGAGCTAAAATAGAATATGGAGGTCAACATAAAAAAGAAGAAAAATTTATGGAGCCCACTTTACTTACTAACGTAAATCCTGAAATGCTGATCATGCAAGAAGAAATATTTGGTCCATTGCTACCCATCATTACTTTTGAAAAAAATAGCGATGTTATAAGTTTTCTTCAAAAAATGCCATCTCCATTGGCAATCTACATTATGAGTGGAAAGAAAAAAAATATTCAATACTTTCTTGAAAATACTGTATCCGGAGGAGTAGGTATTAATGAACTTATGCTGACACCAGTTAATCCCAACTTACCATTTGGTGGAGTTAATAATAGTGGCATTGGAAAATCAGGTGGTAAACATAGTTTTAATGACTTTTCTAATCCTAAAGGAGTCGTGAAAAAGAACTTTGGCAATCTGTTAAAATTAGTATATCCACCCTACAAAAAAAGTATTTTCAAATACTTTAAAAATATTGTTAAAATTTAATGTCGCAGTTAAAAAAATTATTTTTAGTATTGATTGCCTTTACCTTATTTCAGTGGATGGTAAAATGTAATAGCCTAGAAAAAAGCAATTCAGAATCATTAACTACAACAAAAAATTGTCACTGTAATGACTTAATATATGATGATCTATACAATCACTTTTATATTGATGATAGAACTCTTCCTTACAGTGGAATTTGCTATGAAAAATATAAAAGTGGAAAGATAAAACTAACCAAGGAGTTTTTAAATGGTAAACTACATGGAGACATGCTAAGATACAGAGAAGATTCATCCAAAATTTCACTAGTAGAATTTGAGGATAATTTTATTGATGGAAGGGCTCTTTTTTACGACATTAAAGGAAATGATAGTGTGGTACAGTATTTTAAAAAAGGGAAATTAGTTTCCAAAGGACATCAGTAACTCAAAGTTTTTTTCAATTTCTCTTTTTATGTGGTCTAATTCGCTCTGAATCTCCTTTAACTTTTCCGCATCACTGGTTTCGTAAAGTTCAAATTCTAAACTGGTTTGTTTTTCTTCCAACTTGGTTATTTTCCGCTCCAATGACTTTTGCTGATTTTGAACTTTTTTATTATTAGGTTTCTTAACCTCTACCTTTTTGGGTTCTTTTTTAACTTCTAAGTCACCATAATAACTTTCTATAAACTGAGTTACCGGCTCATGGTAAACTTTAATAGTTTTATCTTTTATAAAATAAACTCTATCTGTTAAACCATCTAAAAATTCTCTATCGTGAGATACCAATAGTAAAGTCCCTGAATAACCAACTAAAGCATCTTTCAATATTTCTTTAGAAGCCATATCTAAATGATTAGTGGGCTCATCTAATATTAAAAAATTATTAGGTTGTAATAAAAGTTTACATAAAGATAACCTGGTTTTTTCTCCTCCAGAAAGTACCTGAACTTTTTTATCTATATCTTCTCCAGAAAATAAAAAGGATCCTAGTATGGGTCTAATTTGTTTTCTTACTTCTCCTACAGCTACTTCGTCAATGGTTTCAAAAACGGTTTTTTTAGAGTCTAATTTATGGGCTTCATCCTGAGCAAAATATCCCATCATTACCTGATGTCCCCACTCAATATTTCCACTAAACTCTATATCCTTAACAATACTTTTGATAAAAGTAGATTTTCCCATTCCATTCTTACCAATAAGAGCAATTTTCTCCCCTCTAGCTACCGATAGATCTACATTTCTAAAAATTTGCTTATCTCCATAGCTTTTTTCAAGATTAGATATTTTTAAAGTTTGTTTACCCGAATGAGAAGGTTCTGGAAATTGAAACTGGATTCTATCTTTTTCTAATTGATCTATCTCTATATCCTCCAGCTTATCTAACTTTTTAATTAGAGATTGTGCAAATGCTGCCTTATTTTTTTTAGCTCTAAACTTGTTAATCAGTTCTTGAGTATGCTTCACCATTTTATCCTGATTCTTTTTGGCAGCAATTTGTGTAAGGATTTCTTCTTCTCTAAGCGTTAAATATTTGGAATAATTACACTTATAATCATACAGTTTGGCATTAGCTAGTTCAATAGTTCTATTGGTAATATTATCTAAAAATTTTTTGTCATGTGATATTAGAAGAATAATACCAGGATAGTTCTTTAAATATTGTTCTAACCACTGAATAGATTCAATATCTAAATGGTTGGTGGGCTCATCTAATAGTACAACTGATGGTTTTTGAATTAACAACTTAGCCAATTCTACTCTCATCTTCCAACCACCTGAGAAACTAGAATAGGGCTTTGTTAATTCTTCCTGTTCAAAACCAAGTCCCTTTAGCAGTAATTCAGCATCTTTTAACTGATTATCACCATCTAAATGAATTAGTTGTTCGTTTAGGTCTGAAAGTTCGTTAAGAAGCTTTAAATAGCTATCTGACTCGTAATCTGTTCTAGTAGTGATTTCTTTATTGATTTCATCTAATCTTAAATTAATTCCTAATAATTTCTTATTAGCCTTAAGCACTTCATTGAGTATTTCTTCACTAGAACTTACATTTAATTCCTGCGGAAGATAGCCTATCGTTAAAGAATTAGTAGTGTTAATGGTTCCTGAATTGGCTTTTTGCTCACCAGTAATTAATTTGAGCATGGTTGATTTTCCAGCACCATTTTTACC
>NYYE01000034.1 GCA_002686655.1 Crocinitomicaceae bacterium
GAATTATAATTATTGTAAATGATCTTAACTATGAAAGCCATCCTAAATACTTAAGAGCGGTAATTTTCGCATTAACATCTGCTTTTTTAGCTGCCTTTTTTTCAGTTATAAATAGTGTTCTTGTTAAAGAAAACAAATCATCAATCATATCATTTTATGAATTGTTCTTTGGCTTTTGTATTATATCAACTATTTTCCTACTAAATAAGTCTATTGTTATAACGGAACTCTCGCTTCAGCTTGATCAATTTTTTTGGTTGATTATTCTTGGAATCATTTGTACTTCATTTGCTTTTTTGTTAGGCGTTTACGTAATGAAATTTATTTCTCCATATACAGTTAATCTTTCTGTTAATTTAGAGCCCATTTATGCTATTGTATTTGCCTTATTGATTTTTAAAGATTCGGAGCTAATGAATATAAATTTTTATGTAGGTTCCTTAATAGTAGTTGGATCTATTCTTTTAAATGCGCTTTTCAAAAAACAAAAAAAGCCACATAAAGTGGCTTAAGATTGAGTATCTCAAAAATCATTATTTATCATAATTTTTCTGAACTTGATCCCAAGAAACTACATTAAAAAAAGCTTCAATATAATCTGGCCTTCTATTTTGATAATTTAAGTAATATGCATGCTCCCAAACATCTATTCCTAAGATAGGAGTTCCTCCACAACCAACACCTGGCATCATAGGATTATCCTGATTTGGAGTAGAACATACTTCTAATTTACCGCCATCAAGAACACATAGCCATGCCCATCCGGAACCAAATTGTGTAGCTGCTGCTTTAGAAAAAGCATCTTTAAAAGAATTAAATGATCCAAAATCTCTATTAATTGCATCAGCAAGAGATCCTGAAGGTAATCCACCACCGCTAGGAGACATTATTTTCCAAAAAAGAGAGTGATTGTAAAATCCACCGCCATTATTTCTTAGGGCGCTATTTGACATATCTAGTGAAGTCATTAATTCATCTATCGACTTATTTGAATGATCAGTTCCATCAAGAGCAGCATTTAGTTTTGCTGTATAACCAGCATGATGTTTTCCATGATGTATTTCCATAGTTTTTTGATCTATGTGGGGTTCAAGTGCATTGTGGTTATAGTCTAATTGGGGTAACTCAAAAGGCATATTAGTATAGTTTAAATTCGTAAATATTTTCAATACAAAGCTATTGAAAATTTGTTTTAAATTTGATAACAAACTGTTAAATGAGTGTATTTGGCCATGAATATTTTATGCGAAAAGCATTAAACGAAGCTCAAATTGCCTATCAAAAAGATGAAGTTCCAGTTGGCGCTGTTATTGTTTACGAAAGTAAAATTATTGCAAAAGCTCATAATTTATGCGAACAACTCATTGATTTTACTGCTCATGCAGAAATGCAAGCCATGACTTCCGCAAGCAATTTCTTACAAAATAAATACCTAAACGAATGCTCTCTATATGTTACTTTAGAGCCATGTGTAATGTGCGCAGGTGCTGCTTTCTGGACAAGAATCGGAACCTTAATCTATGGTGCTTCAGATACTAAAAGAGGGTTTTCAAAAATTAAAAATAAGATCATTCATCCAAAAACAGTAGTAATTTCGTCTGTACTTGAGAATGAATGCAGTATAATATTGAAAGATTTTTTCCAAAATAAAAGATAAGTTTTTAAGAACTTTAACATTTTAAATTTATTCTTAACCATATTATTAAATACTTTTACATAAAAATATAATATGTATCCAGAAGAAGTAGTTGCTCCATTTAGAGAAGATTTAACATCAAAAGGTTTTAAAGAACTCACCTCAGCTGAAGAGGTTGACAATCAATTAAACTCCAATGAAGGCACCAAATTAGTTGTCATTAACTCTGTATGTGGTTGTGCCGCTAGAAATGCGAGACCAGCTGCAAAAATGGCTATTGAAAATGATCAAATACCTGATGAAATTCTTACTGTTTTTGCAGGATTTCATACAGAAGCTACCAATCAAGTAAGGAAATATTGTCTTCCTTACCCTCCATCTTCACCAAGTATGGCTCTTTTTAAAGAAGGAAAATTAGTTCACTTCATAGAAAGACATCATATAGAAGGTCAGCCTGCTGAGGTGATTGCAGAAAACCTGACTGAAGCTTTTAAAGAATATTGCTAGTCTTTATCTAAAACTTTAGGAAGTTTAAAATAGGTTCCATCTTTGATTGGGCTATTAGAAAGTGCAGCTTTCTGAGAAAGCATACCATCTATTTGGTCTTCTCTCCAGTTATTAGCTTCTTCATTAATGTGAATAAGAGGTTCTACTCCGTCAGTATCCAAGTTTTCAAGCTGATTAATAAAGTCTAGCATTTTCGATAAGTCTTTTGAAATCAAATCCATTTCATTATCATTAAACTTAAGCTTTGACAAGCTAGCTAGTTTTGATATTGCTTCTCGATTAATTTTCACTATTTAATTCTTTATTTATGATATTAAATGTTTGCTCCCTCAAATTTACTAAATCTTTACGAGTTAAGTTATCTACTATGATAGGATGGTGCACAGTAATATTGGCAGTTCCAGGTTTAGCAGTTCCAGAAAAATCTTTATGATCGGTAAACAAATCATAATTATTTTTAAAAGTTACTGGTAAAATTGGGCAGCTCGTATCTATAGCTAATTGAAAAGCTCCATTTTTAAATCTTCTCATTACTTTTTCTGAATTATCCCATCCCCCCTCAGGAAATATAACTACGCTTCTGCCCTCATTAATTTCGTTTTCTGCTAAAATTAAACATTCAGCTGCTCTGGTTTTACTATCTCTGTATACTGGGATATCCACTCCTCTTTTAAAAAAAATATTAATAACAGGCCATTTTAATAGTTCCGATTTACCTAAAAATGCAAAATCATGATCAATTACTAAGTACATTAAAACAATATCAAGATAGGATTTGTGATTGGCACAAATTATATAATTATCGTTAGAGTCAATGTCGGAGAGAAAGGTTACTTTGGTCTTAATACCAATGGCTAAAGACATCCATTTTGCCCAAAAAATTTTAATTTTTTTTGCAGTCTTGTTTTTCCTTTTTCCTCTTACAAATAAGAAGATAGGTAATATTAAAATGACACAAAAAATTATGTATATCAATCCGAAGTATAAATAAAATAGATATGATGATGTTTTTTTCAAAAAAATTTGTTAAATTTTCACGAAAATAAAAAACAAATATTATTATGAAAAAAATATACCTTTTAACATTTATAATAGGCTTTCTTGCCTCATGTAGTACTACAACAGATGTTGTATCAAATAAGAGAATACAAAAAAGAAAATATAATAAAGGGTTTAATTTTAAATCTCATAAAAAATCAAATCCAATTATTGCACTGAACATCAATAAAAAATTAAACACTATCAATGAAGAATTAATAAATAACTCTAAAGTTGGATCTAACGATTACTTGATGGCTTCAGAAGACCTTATAATTGATCAATCTTTTGTGTCAGAATTTGAAAAACTTAAATTATTAACCCCTGTTACTACAAAAAAAATCAATACAATTAATTTAAATGAAAATAACAATGTAAATATCAAAGCTTTAAAGGAAATAAAAAATAATATTTTAAATAACAAAACTTTAGAGGAAGAAAAAATTGAACTCATTAGTTCTAATAAACACAACAAAAAAGTAAAAAAAGTAGTTAAAAAAATTGTTAAGAGCGGCAATAATACCCCACTTACTGCCGATGAAAAACTTATTGCAATTATACTTTTAGTTTTTCTTGGTGTAATTGGTGCTCATAGATTTTACCTAGGAGATATTGGAATGGGGGTCCTCTATTTACTTACAGGTGGGTTATGCGGAATAGGTGTCCTTATTGATTTAATTAAGCTACTAACTGATAAAATGGAAAAAAAGTAATAGAATTTTAATTTTTTCCATAAAATTAATTTCCTCTATCTCATCTAATTACTATGGATAGAGGAAATTTTTTTAAAAATAAAGCGAACTACAAACTGAAACTGAAACTTTAATGATTCGCTATTTAAAAAAAATTCTTAAAAGCAAATATTTTAATTTATTACTTTTATTTTCATTAATTTCTGGCCCCATAATTTTAATTATTTTACCTTCTGCTTTTTTTGACCATGGTCAATCAATTTGTATTTCTGTAACATTATTTAATAGAGAGTGTTATGCTTGTGGAATAACACGAGCAATAATGCATTTAATTCACTTAGAATTTAAAGAGGCTTTAGATTATAATAAATTAGTAGTATTAGTTTTTCCTTTACTAGTAATATTGTGGATTAAAATGATTTTTTCTCTATTGGGAAAAAAGATTTTAAAGTGGTTATAATTTTTTACTAAATCAAACTACTTTTATAAACTAATTAATTAATAAAATGTCAAGAATTTTAACTGGTGTTCAGAGCACAGGCAGACCACATTTAGGAAATATATTAGGGGCCATTATCCCGGCCATAGAATTGGCTAATAAAAAGCAAAATGATTCTTTTTTGTTTATTGCTGATCTTCATTCACTAACTCAGGTCAAGGATTCTAAGATTCTTAAAGAAAATACTTTACAAGTTGCTGCAACGTGGTTAGCTTGCGGTTTAAATACAGAAACAACCACTTTTTACCGCCAATCAGATGTTCCTCAATGTGCAGAACTTGCTTGGTATTTGAATTGTCACTTTCCTTACCAAAGGCTTAAGTTGGCACACTCTTTTAAAGATAAGGCAGATAGGTTAGAAGATGTTAATTCTGGTCTTTTTTCTTATCCTATGCTTATGGCTTCTGATATATTACTATACGATGCAGAATATGTCCCTGTTGGAAAAGATCAATTACAACATTTAGAAATGACCAAAGACGTTGCATCAAGAATGAATCATAAATATGGAGAAATCTTTATTTTACCTGACCCTATTTTACAAAAAAACACTCAACTAATTCCTGGTACTGACGGACAAAAAATGAGTAAATCAAGGAATAATACCATAGATATATTTGATACGGGAAAAAACATAAAGAAAAATATTAATAAAAATATAATCACCGATAATTCTCCTCTTGAAGATCCTAAAGATCCTAATTCATCTACTATTTACAAATTATATAAATTAATATCTACAAAAGAGGAAGCTGAGCACATGTCCAATAAATTATTAGCTGGTGGATATGGATGGGGACATGCTAAAAAAGATCTTGTACAAAAAATAGAAGATTACTTTCATCCGCAAAGAGAAAAGTTTAATCATTTCTTAAATAATCCCAATGAAGTAGAAGAAGTATTACAGCAAGGGGCCATGAAAGCAAAAAAGGTGGCTAATGCCACCTTAAATAGAGTTAGAAAAAATTTAGGATACAATTAAAGTTCAAACTTTATTCCTTGTGCTAAGGGTAAAGAAGTTCCCCAATTAATTGTATTAGTTTGTCTTCTCATATAAACTTTCCAAGCGTCTGATCCAGACTCTCTACCTCCCCCTGTTTCTTTTTCTCCACCAAAAGCACCACCAATTTCTGCTCCGGAAGTTCCAATATTAACATTGGCTATTCCACAATCTGAACCTTTATGAGATAAAAATGCCTCTTGTTCTCTCATATCTGTGGTCATTATAGCAGAAGACAGGCCTTGAGGAACATCATTCTGAATTTTAATTGCTTGATTAACATCTCCATCATACTTTATTAAATAAAGGATAGGAGCAAATGTTTCATGCTGGACTATTTTAAATTCATTTTTTGCTTCAATAATAACTGGTTTTACATAGCAATTACTTTCATAACCTGCACCTTTTAATTGACCTCCTTCTACTATCACTTGGCCTCCTTCTTTTTTTGCAGCATCAATTGCTTGAAGATACATTTCGACAGCATCGACATCAATTAATGGCCCTACATGATTAGATTCGTCTAAAGGATCACCAATTTTTAATTGTCCATAAGCGCTTACTAAAGCTGCTTTAACATCACTGTAAATACTTTCATGAATTATAAGTCTTCTAGTAGAAGTACATCTTTGTCCTGTAGTTCCAACAGCACCAAAAACTAATGCTGGTATAACCATTTTTAAGTCAGCGTTTGGAGTTAAAATTACGGCATTATTTCCCCCTAATTCTAATAAAGACTTACCTAATCTTTCGCCGACAACTTTTCCAACAGATTTTCCCATTCTAGTTGAACCAGTTGCAGAAATTAAAGGAATTCTTTTATCAGCAGACATCATTTTACCCAAATCAGCATTTCCAATAACTATAGAACATATTCCACCATGTAAATTATTATTGGTAAGTACCTCTGCCATTATTTTTTGACATGCAACTCCACATAACGGAGCTTTTTCAGAAGGCTTCCAAATGCATACATCACCACAAATCCATGCAAGAGCTGTATTCCAAGCCCAAACCGCAACTGGAAAATTAAAAGCAGAAATAATACCTACTACTCCAATAGGATGATATTGCTCATACATTCTATGCATAGGTCTTTCTGAATGCATAGTAAATCCATGAAGTTGTCTAGACAGTCCAACAGCAAAATCACATATATCAATCATTTCCTGAACTTCTCCCAATCCTTCTTGAAAGGATTTTCCCATTTCATAAGATACCAAGGCTCCAAGAGCTTCTTTTTTCATTCTCAAGGCTTCACCAAATTGTCTTACGATTTCACCACGTTGTGGAGCTGGCATCATTTTCCAAGTTGAAAAAGCTTCTAAACCAGCATCTATGCAATCATGATAGTTTTGTTCATTAGCTGAGCTAACTTCACCAATTTTTTTACCATCTACGGGAGAATAAGAGGATATTGTTTCACCATTTGTATGAAGCCAATTTCCTCCAATCGCTGCTCCAGAATTTTGAGCATTAATTCCTAAAGATTCTAATATTTCTTTAATTTCCATATTTTAAAATGAATTATTTAATAATAGTAAAAGTAAGAACAATTATGTCTTAATTGATCTAGCATAAAATTTAATTTAAAATTGGCAGATTGATTCCAATTGTAGTGCCTTCGCCTTCTTTGCTGGTAATAATATAAATTTTTCCGTTATGATGTCCTTCAACAATTCTTCTAGCTAATGAAAGCCCTAAACCCCATCCTCTTTCCTTAGTAGTATACCCAGGCTGAAAAATAGTTTTTTGAATTGCTAACGGTATTCCCTTGCCATTGTCTTTAATTTTAAGGATAATTTCTGTAGAGGTTTTCTCAAGAGATAATAAAATTTTTCCTTTTCCTCCTAAAGCATCAGCTGAATTTTTGATTAAATTCTCAATGACCCAGCTAAATAGTGGAGCATTTATATTTACATAAACTTTTTCATCATTAAATTCAGTGATTAAATCTACCGTTTTAGGAATTCTTTTTCTCATATATTCCAAGTAATTATTAAAGAAATCAATTATATTAGTTTTTGGAGTTTCTACTGATGATCCTATTTTTGAGAAGCGGTCACTAACTACCGAAAGTCGTTGAATGTCTTTTTCCATTTCAACTAATGCTTCAGAACTTAAGTCACCTTCTTCTTTCAGTAGGGTAATCCAGCCGTGAAGAGAAGACAGTGGAGTGCCTAACTGATGAGCTGTTTCTTTAGCCATACCAGCCCAAACCTGATTTTGTTCTGAGCGCCTAAAAGAGCTAAAGGACAAATAAGATACCAATAAAAATAAAGTAATTATTAATAATGTAAATAATGGGAAAAATTGTAGTTGAAATAATATTTTAGAATTACTATAATATATGAGTCCTTTATGATTGTTTCCTAAATATATCTCAACTGGAATATTATTTTGCTCCATTTCGTTAATGGTATTTGAAATCAATAAACTATCCATTTGTTGATTAATAACATTAGATGCAATCAAAGAGTCTCCATTTTTACTCCAAAAAACTACTGGAAGCTGGGCAATATTATTCATAATTTCAATGGAAAATGAATTCAACAAAGAATCACGTTGATTTTGTAATTTAAAATACTTAGAAGAGTTTGAATAGTGTATTTTTTGTACTCTATCTTCATAGTAGTTAAATTCTATTGGTTTATTTTGTAAGGCCCAATTAGAGATAATTGAATCTATAGCATTCTGAAATTGTCCTTCACTAAGAGAATCTAAAAATTTAAAGTTTTTATGAGAAATATATTGTCCTAAATTATTGGTTAATATTAGTGGGATGTTATCGTTATTTTGGATTATTTCTAGAGCTAAACCAAAGTCGTTTAAAGATTTTTGAAACTCTTTTGTAGCTCTTGCCCACAGATAAACATTTTTGGTTTCATTTTGAGCTAGTTCTTCAAAAGCAAGATTTGTTAACCTTACAAGTTCTGCTTTCTTTTTTATGGCTTCACTCCACAGTCGAATTTTTTCTAGTTCTGAACTTTTGACATTCGATACTAATAAAGATGTTAGCCAAAATATAATTCCAATAATTCCAATGCCAAATAAGAGTAAAACTTTTTTCCAGCGTTGTTTTTTTGAATATAATTTCATCTAAAAACAAATATAGTTGATTATCATATTGGAATTATAAATAATAATTAAATGAATTTAATGTCAAAAGAGATACTTTTCTAATGAATTAGTTAATTTAGCTAAAGAACTTTTCCAAAAATAAATGCTCTTATTTAATAGAAATATTTTCCTCAGCTTCATAATTATTTATACCATTTCTAGCTGCAGTAACACTTCAACTAAATCTGAAGAAAAGCCCAAAAAAAAAATTGAAAAATGGGTGGAAGGAGCTGAATTTAACGCGGATAGTGCCTATAAATTTATTACTAATCAAGTAAACTATGGCCCCAGAGTTCCCAACACTTTAAACCATGAAAAATGTGGAGATTGGCTAGTTAATAAACTGAAAAGTATGGGTTGTAAAGTAACCGAACAAAAAGGAGAGGTTATTGCTTTTAATGGAGCTAAATTACCAGTTAGAAATATAATAGCAAATCTAAATCCGAATTCTAAAACAAAGGTTTTGCTATGTGCCCACTGGGACACAAGACCATTTGCTGATCGTGATTCTATTAACATTAATCAACCTATTATTGGAGCAAATGATGGCGCAAGTGGTGTAGGAGTGCTTTTAGAAATAGCCAGAGTCTTTGCTAAAGATAGTCTACAAATAGGGTTAGAAATTATCTTTTTTGATGTTGAAGACTATGGAGCACCAAGTTATAATTCTAGTTTTTTTGATTTAAATAGCATGAACGATACTTGGTGTCTTGGATCTCAATTTTGGTGTTATAATCTTGATGCCAATTACCAAAAACCAAAATTTGGAATATTGTTAGATATGGTAGGTGCTAAAAATGCTGTTTTCCCAAAAGAAGAAATATCAAGACAATATTCTGGCTATCATCTCAATAAAATTTGGAAACTGGGAGATTATTTAGGTTATGGAAACTATTTTAAAAAGAAAATAGCCCCTCCTCTTACGGATGATCATACATATATAAATAAATTAGCTCAAATTCCTACTTTAGATATTATTCATTATGATATAAGCCCGTTTACAAATAGATTTGATTTTGGAAGGTTTCATCATACTCATAAAGACAATCTTGATATCATAGAAATACAAACTTTAAAGGCAGTTGGTCAGACTGTACTTACCTATTTATATAATATCTAATGAAAAAAAAACTTTTTCTACTTGATGCTTATGCTCTAATATATAGAGCACATTTCGCCTTTATTAAAAACCCAAGAATCAATTCTAATGGATTAAACACCTCTGCTATTTTTGGTTTTTGCAATAGCTTGTTAGAGGTTATTAACAATCATCAACCCACTCACTTAGCTGTAGTTTTCGATCCGCCAGGTGGATCTAACAGAGAAGAAGTATTTCTAGATTACAAGGCCAATAGACAAGAGATGCCAGAAGACATACGAAAATCTATACCTTACATTTTTGACATTTTAAAAGCTATGAATATTCCATTTAAAATGGAAAATGGCTTTGAAGCTGATGACTTAATTGGAACATTAGCTAAACAAGCAGAAAAAAAAGGATATAAAGTATTTATGATGACTCCCGACAAAGACTTTGGACAATTAGTAAGTGAAAATATTTTTATTTATAAGCCTGGAAGAGGGGGTAATCCTAGTGAAATATTAGGCCCCAAAGAAGTTTGTGCAAAATTTGAAGTTGAAAGACCAGAGCAAGTAATTGACATATTGGGTTTATGGGGAGATGCTGTAGACAATATTCCGGGGATACCTGGAATAGGAGAAAAAACTGCTAAAAAACTTATTGGTATTTATGGAAGTATAGAAAATTTATTAGCAAATACTGAAGACTTAAAAGGCAAACAAAAAGAAAATATTGAAAATTTTGCTGAACAGGGTTTAATTTCTAAGCAACTGGCTACCATTATTTTAGACAGCCCAGTAACATTTGACGAATTGGAATTTGAAAGAAAAGAAATAGATGAAAAAGCAATAACAAAAATTTTAAAAGAATTAGAATTTAACCAGTTAGGCAAAAGGATTTTAGGAAAACCGATATATCAAGAAAAACAAATGGATTTGTTTGCAGGTAGTGAAATAGAAAGTATATCAGAACCAACTTTTCAAACTTTCTCTTCAATAAAACCTTCATATCAATTAATAGAAAAAAGGGATGATCATATAAAATTGATAAATAAGTTATTATCTCAAGAGGCTGTTGCATTTGATACTGAAACAACTTCACTAGACATTAATGAAGCACAACTTTTAGGTATTTCTTTCTGCTATTCAAAAAATGAAGCGTATTACTGTGATCTTTCCAAAGATCAATCGCTGATTCATTTATACAATGATTTTTTTAACTCTAAAACATTAAAAATTGCTCACAATTTAAAATATGACTATGGTATTTTATTCAAACATGGAATTCAAATAAACCAGTTCTGTTTTGATACCATGTTAGCTCACTATTTAATTGATCCTGAAAAAAGACACAATTTAGATCAACTTGCTAGAAGCATTCTTAATTACAACCCCATTTCAATAGAATCATTAATTGGTAGTAAGACAAAGCCCATCAGAAAAATGGAAGAGGTTGATTTAAATGAACTTAAAAATTATGCTGCAGAAGATGCTGATTTAACGTTTCAACTTTACTTAAATTTTAAAAAAGAGTTAAAATCTCTCGAATTAGATTATTTATTTACAGAAATTGAAATGCCTTTGTTAAAAGTACTTCATGATATGGAGAATAAAGGAATAAAAATAAACACTTCTTCACTAAATAACTTATCAAAAAAATTAAAATTAAGTTTATCAACTTTAGAAAACTCAATATATAATCATAGTGGTGACCCATTTAATATAGATTCCCCAAAACAACTAGGAGAAGTCTTATTTGGAAAATTAGTAATTGATGAAAAAGCCAAAAAAACAAAAACAGGTCAATATAAAACTGATGAGGCAACCCTAAATAAATTAAAAGGAAAGCATCCCATAATCAATGATATTTTAAATTACCGGACAAGGAAAAAATTACTTTCAACTTACGTTGAAGCACTACCTAAATTAATTTCTCCACTAACTGGAAAAATTCATACCAATTATATGCAAGCTGTAACATCAACTGGTAGACTGAGTTCTAATAAACCTAATCTTCAAAACATTCCTATTAGAACAGATCTAGGAAAAGAAATTAGAAAAGCCTTTTGTTCCTCTGATAATAAACATTTACTGCTTTGCGCCGATTATTCACAAATTGAATTAAGAATTATTGCCGGACTAAGTAAAGATGAATCTATGATTAATGCTTTTACAGTTGGAAGAGATATCCATACTGAAACTGCTTCTAAAATCTTCAAAGTTTCTTTAGATGAAGTAACTAGAGAAATGAGAGGTAAAGCTAAAATGGTGAATTTTGGAATTATTTATGGGATTTCTACTTTTGGCCTCTCCCAAAGATTGAGTATAAAAAGAGGTGAAGCCAAAGAAATTATAGATAATTATTTTATGGAGTTTCCCAATATTAAAAACTACATGGATTCAACCATAGCATTTGCAAAGGAAAATGGATTCGTAGAAACAATTTTTAAAAGAAAAAGATTCTTGTCAAATATTAATAGTGGCAATGCTACTATGAGAGGTTTTGATGAGAGAAATGCTATAAATGCACCTATCCAAGGAAGTGCTGCTGATATTATCAAAATTGCTATGATTAATATTCATAAAAAACTATTGGAATGCAAAATGCAATCTAAATTACTTTTACAGGTTCATGATGAATTAGTTTTTGAAATACTAAAAGAAGAAGAAAAACCTATTAAAAACTTAGTTAAGCAGGAAATGATGAATGCTGTTAAATTCAATGTGCCATTGGAAGTTGAAATTGGAGTTGGAGAGAATTGGTTAATTGCTCATTAATTAAAACAAAATATTAAACCATAAAATCAAATAAAAAAATATTTTATTACAATTTTAGCCTTAATTTCGAATTTTGATATTAGAATTTTCTTATCTTAAATTAATCTTATTCTCTAAATTATAATTTAGCTTTTGTTATGAAGTATTTATTAAGTCTTTCACTTTTATTTTTCAGCTTTAACTTTTCAGCTCAATGTAAAGGTATTGCTAAGGAATGTAAGAAAAATCTCGGGGATGGCTATATGCCCACAGGACAATCTAGCAATACGGAGCTTGTTCCAGGAAAAAAGTATCAATTTGTAGCTACTTTTTATAGTGGCCAAAACTATAGAATTTTTGCTTGTTCAGATTCTTCATTAGGTGATTTACAATTAACTATAAGAAATACTCGAAGACAGCTTTTTTATGATAATCATGGAGATGGTTCTACTTTATTTGATTTTAAAGTAAGCTCTACTCAACAATTAATAATTACTCTCAGAGCCCCTGAGAATAAAGCTATTAATGAAGATCTAAATACTGATGAGACTACAGGTTGTGTCGCAGCGTTAGTAGGTTATAGAAACTAATGAAAACATTTCGTAAATTTGTAATAATTAAAAATTCAAAATGAATATAACTTTCATGTTTATAAATAAATTTGGAGTACCTGGAATTATATTAATTCTTGCGGTAGTTTTATTACTCTTTGGTGGTAAGAAAATACCAGAACTTATGCGTGGGTTGGGTAAAGGGGTTAAAGAGTTTAAAGAAGGTACTAAAAGCGAAGAAGAATCTGATAATAAAGAGTAGATAAATTGAATATTCCTGAGTCTTTAAAAGACATACAACAATTTGTAGCTAGCGGGGAAATTTCATTAGTTCATATTTGTAAAGAATATATTGATAGAATAAAATCATCAAAAACCAACTCATTCATTGAANTTTTTGAAAATGAAGCTCTTTCTAAAGCTGAAGAAATACAGAAAAAAATCATTGACAATGAAGCTGGACTTTTAGCAGGNTTATTTATTGGCTTAAAAGATAATATTTGTTATAAAGNTCACCATCTTACCGCATCTTCAAAAATTTTAGAAGGGTTTGAATCCATGTTTTCTGCNACTGCTGTNGANAAAATAATCAGCGAAGANGGNATTATNATTGGAAGNCTNAATTGNGACGAATTNGCCATGGGAAGTTCCAATGAAAATAGTATTTATGGTCACGTAAANAACCCTCACAATCTTAACAAAGTCCCAGGAGGTTCTTCTGGAGGTTCTGCAGCGGCTGTGGCAGAAGATTTATGTAACGCAGCTTTAGGATCTGATACAGGAGGATCCGTTAGACAACCGGCTTCCTTTTGTGGTGTTGTTGGATTCAAGCCAACTTATGGAAGGATTTCGAGAAATGGATTAATTGCCTACGGATCCAGCTTTGATCAAATTGGTGTTTTTTCTAAAAACATTGATGATACTAGTTTAATCAGTAATGTAATTAGCGGAGCTGATAAATTTGATAGTACGGTATCCAAAAAAGAACCTAATAAAAAAACCATTAAGACTATTGATGGAAAATTAAATATTGGAATTCCNGAAGATTATTTAAACTTCAAAACTTTAGATGCAGAAATAAAAGAAAAAACTTTATCAATTATTAATGACTTAAAATCTAAAGGTCATCAAATTGAATTTTTAAAATTTCCTTATTTANAATACATTGTTCCNACTTATTATGTACTTAGTACAGCAGAAGCAAGTTCNAANTTGTCAAGNTATGATGGTGCTCATTTTGGNTTAAGGTCAAATGATGCAAGTGANATNAATNCCACTTATGAAAATACAAGATCTGAAGGNTTTGGAATNGAAGTNAAGCGCAGAATCATGTTAGGTAATTTTGTCCTTAGCTCAGGATATTATGATGCCTATTTTACAAAAGCTCAAAAAGTTAGAAGGCTAATTGCTCAAAAAACTTTTCAAATGCTAGAAAAAAATGACGCCTTGTTATTCCCAACTACTCCAACTACTGCATTCAATATTGGAGAAATAGAAGACCCTATTGCCATGTATTTACAAGACATTTTTACAGTTCATGCCAATATCGTTGGATTACCAGCTATATCTTTGCCAATTGGTAAGCATAGTAATAGCCTTCCATTTGGGATTCAATTGATGTCAGGAAAGTTTAAAGAAAATCAACTTTTTGAATTGTCAAAATTTTTAATGCAGAATCATTAATTTTTTGAACTTAAATCATTTAATTTAGATGCTTTAAAATGAAATATTTATTAGAAGAAGATTACGAATTTGACTTTAATTTACTTGGCATTTGTTGTCATGAAAAAGATTATCGACTTTGTTGGGCTATTAATAGTACATTAAATTTAAATCTTTCTAAGGCAAGTGAAGATATTGAATTGATTTTTAACAAGGAATCTAAGCCAGATGCCAACTTCTCCATCTATTCTTACACGAGTAAATATAACTCTGATGAATATTACTTAATCTCCAACAAATGTCAGAGAACATGGTTAATTCCAGAAAAGTCACACTTCGATTTTTTTTTAATGGTTAAATCTGATGAAAAAAAATCTTATAATTTTTATTTAAATAAACTAAGAAGTATTCCATTTATATTAACTGCAAATCATGTTGTTGTAGAACAACTAAAATCTAAAGAAAATTTAATTTTTTAATATGAGTAAAAGAACCAAAATTGTTGCAACTATTGGACCAGCGACGTCAGATCCCAGCACTTTAAAATTTATGATCAAAGAAGGAGTAAATGTTTTTAGAGTCAATTTTTCTCATGGGGCCCATGAAGACCATATAAAAGCCATAAAGAAAATTAGATTAGTTGATAATGAATTAGGTACTCATTCTGCAATTTTAGCAGATCTGCAGGGTCCTAAAATTAGAATTGGCGACATGCCTGAAGATGGTCTTCAACTAAAAAATGAGGAGGATTTTTATCTAACTACTCTTAAAGACCATGATTATCCTTTAGCTGCTCAAATTTTCATAGAGCAAATTCCAAAAGATGTTAAAAAAGGAGAAAAAGTTTTACTAGATGATGGCAAAATTCATCTTGAAGTTGTTGAAACCAATTTAAAAGACACTGTTAAAACAAAAGTAATAGCGGGTGGATTATTGTTTTCAAAAAAGGGACTTAATCTACCTGACACTAACATTAATATTTCTAGTTTAACAGAAAAAGATAGAGCTGATTTAATAGTGGCTTTAGATCAAAAGGTTGACTGGATAGGTTTTTCTTTTGTTCGTTCAGCAAGGGAAGTCATTGAATTAAGACATCTTATTAACAGTCATAATGGTGAAGCTAAAATTATAGCTAAAATAGAAAAGCCTGAAGCCGTTAATGACTTAACTGGCATTCTTAGCGAAACTGATGCCGTTATGGTTGCCAGAGGGGATTTAGGTGTGGAAATACCATTAGAAACAGTTCCTATTATTCAAAAACAAATTGTTGCCTTAGCTAAAGATATGGCAAAACCAGTAATTATTGCTACTCAAATGATGGAAAGTATGATGGATAATATCACTCCAAACAGAGCAGAAGTTAATGATGTGGCCAATGCTGTTATGGATGGTGCTGATGCTGTTATGTTAAGTGGAGAAACATCTGTAGGTAAACATCCTATAGAGGTTATTAAAATAATGTCTAGAATCATTAAAGAAGTAGAGTCTAAGTATGAAAATATTTACGTTAAAGAAACTTTACCTAAAAAAAATAATGAAAGATTTATTACAGACTCCATTTGTTTTAATGCTTGTAGACTGTCTCATAGAGTTGAAGCAAAAGCAATTATTACCATGACTCATTCAGGATATACTGCTTATAAAATTTCAAGTCAAAGACCCAAGTCTGCAATTTTTGTTTTCTCAAGTAACAAGAAACTATTAAGTACATTATCACTTGTTTGGGGAGTAAGTACTTTTTATTATGATAAAACTATTAGTACTGATCATACTATTGCTGATATTATGCATCTTCTTAAAAATGATGATTATGTTGAGAGCGGAGATTTAATTGTAAATACTGCTAGTATTCCTCTCGGAGAAAATGGAAAGACCAACATGCTTAAATTAAGTTATATAGAATAAATGATTAACGTTGATTTATTAAAAAAAATATGCGAAACTGCAGGGGCTCCTGGTTTTGAAAATAGAGTTAGAGATCTAGTCCTTAAAGAAATTGAAAATTATGTAGACAGTATTGAAATCGACAATATGGGGAATATAATTGCCTTAAAGAAAGGGAAAGATTCTTCAAAATCTGTTATGATTGGAGCCCATATGGATGAAATTGGCTTTATTGTGACTCATATTAATGCAAAAGGATTTTTAAAATTTCATCCACTTGGTGGTTTTGATCCAAAAACCTTAACTGCTCAAAGAGTTGTAGTCCATGGTAAGAAAGATGTGATTGGAGTTATGGGTTCTAAACCCGTTCATGTTATGACTAATGAAGAAAAAAATAGAGTTCCTAAAATAAATGATTACTACATAGATCTTGGTCTTAAAAAATCTGAAGTAAAGAAAATAATTTCTATTGGAGATTCAGTAACTAGAGAAAGAGGTCTTATTGAAATGGGAGATTGTATTAACTGTAAAAGTTTAGACAATCGGGTATCTGTATTTATTCTTATAGAATCTTTAAAAAAATTAAAAACTCCTGCTTTTGACACCTATGCAGTATTTACAGTACAAGAAGAAGTTGGAATCAGAGGAGCACAAGTAGCCACTCAAAAAATAAAACCTGATTTCGGCTTTGGGTTAGACACCACTATTGCTTATGATGTTCCAGGCGCAGGTGGACATGAGAAAATAACCTCTTTGGGAGATGGTGTAGCGATAAAAATTATGGATGCAAGCACAATTTGCGATAATAGAATGATTCAATTCATGCGAAAAACTGCTGATTCTCATAAAATTTTATGGCAAAATGAAATTCTTACTGCTGGAGGAACTGACACCGCAAATATTCAAAGAATGACTCCTGGTGGATCTATTGCTGGTGCTTTTTCAATTCCTACAAGACATATCCATCAAGTTATTGAAATGGTTCATAAAAAAGATGTAAAAAACTGTATTGAACTTTTAAAATACTGTTTAGAAGAGATGAATCAATATAAATGGGATCATGAGATAAATTAAAAGGAATCTGAACTAAATTGTTTTAAAAATCTTAAATCATTTTCTGAATAAAGTCTTAAATCATTGACTTCATATATTAATTGAGCTATTCGTTCAACACCCATCCCAAAAGCATAACCACTATACAAATCTGGATCAATCTTACAGTTTTCTAATACATTTGGATCTACCATTCCACATCCCATAATTTCTAACCAGCCTGAATATTTGCAAACATTACACCCTTTACTTTTACAAATAGTACATGAAACATCAACCTCAGCAGAAGGTTCTGTAAAAGGAAAATATGATGGTCTCAATCGAATCTTAGTTTCATTTCCAAACATTGCTTTGGTAAAATACATTAGGGTTTGCTTCATATCTGCAAATGAAACACCCTTATCAATATATAGGCCTTCAACTTGATGAAAAAAACAATGTGCTCTAGCAGAAATAGCTTCATTCCTATAAACTCTACCAGGTGATATAGCTCTAATGGGTGGTTGGTTTTTTTCCATTACTCTTACCTGTACAGAAGAAGTGTGTGTTCTTAAAGCAATATCTTCATTTATAAAAAAAGTATCTTGCATATCTCTTGCAGGATGTTCTTCTGGAAAGTTAAGTGCTGTGAAGTTATGCCAATCATCTTCAATCTCTGGACCCTCAGAAATAGAAAAGCCAATATGAGAAAAAATATTAATTATTCTATCTCTAATTATTGTTATGGGATGTCTTGAGCCAATATCATTTGGTTGACCAGGTATTGTGAAGTCGGTATTAGATTTAGGAGCTGAAGAAATTTCAGCTAAAGAAGATTTTAACTCTTTAACTTTATTTAATGCATTATTTTTTAAAATATTGAGTTGGCTGCCAAATTCTTTTTTTTCAGCAACTGGCACTAATTTGAAATTATTAAACAACAAAGTGATTTTACCTTTTTTACCCAAGAAAGAAATTCTAAAATTTTCTATCTCATCTAAGGAACTACTATTAAAAGATTGAACTTCATTATTTATTTTATTTATATCCTCAATCATTTTATTCTTTAATTTTAGTTGATAAAATTATTACTGGGGTTATTGGGATATCCCCTTTTAAAGTTGGTACAGAACATATGCTGTCAATTATTTCCAACCCTTCAATTACTTCACCAAAAACTGTATATCCATTATCTAAAAAAGGAGTGCCTCCAGTAGTTTTGTAAGTTTCTATTGCATCTTTTGAAAATGAAAATTTATTTTCTTTTTCATTAATTACTAAAGATTTAATTTCTTGATAAAGTATATTTAAACTGTCATTTAGACGATTTTGTTGACAATATTTTATTTGATCCATATAATGAACATTTTCAGTTTTTTTCAGAAATTTTCCAATTAAAATATTTTCTTGTTGTTGATTCATTTTTTGTTCCATTTGCTTTAGCTGCAATTCAGAATAGGTTTTCCCTTGCACTAAGTAGAACTGGCTTCCACTAGATTTTTTCTCTGGGTTGACATTATCTCCCATTCTTGCGGCTGCCAAAGCACCTCTTTTATGAATATATTCAGAGATAAGTTCTGCAGGGATTGTTTCACCGTAGCTTTTTTGACCAAGTTGACCAGTAAAATCATTTTTCTTAGAATTGGGATCACCTGCTTGAGCCATAAAACCTTTAATAACTCTATGAAATTTAACCCCATCATAGAAACCTTCTTCAATTAATTTCAAAAAATTAATTTTATGAAGTGGAGTTTTATTGTAAAGCTTTATGGTTATCATCCCTAAAGAAGTTTCCATATGAATAGATGTTTCTTTAGAGTTGTCTTGGAAAGATTCTTGACAAAATAAAGTGTTGATATTAATAGCCAATAATAAAAGAAGAGAACTTTGAATTTTCAAAATATTTTTTGTAACAGAAATCATCAATAATTAAATCTTAAAATTTTTTATATTGCAATGTAAAAAAACCCAAACTTATACAAAATTAAGTGAACTTTATAAAAGCATTTTACAGGTTATTCATATTTAGTAGTTTATTTTTATGCTTCGCTTTACTTTTTTCATGTTATAAACAAGAAAAAACTTTAGCAATTATTACAGTTTTAGATAACAATACTAATGACCCTATTGCAGATGCGAATGTTCGATTATTTTATGACCCATCTAATGGATCCAATATTCCATTAATAGATGTTCAAAAAAAAACGGGGGACAATGGCTCTGCTAGTTTTGACTTCTCAGATAGATATCAAGATGGCCAAGCTGGTTTTGCCGTTTTAGATATTGAAATAGATAGTGTTTTTATGGGAGTTATAAACATTGTTGAAATGAGTACAACTGAAAAAAATATTTTTATTCCTTGATTACTTATTTTGACTAAAAACAGAATCTACTTTCACATATTAGTATCTTTTTTAATTCTATTCTATCAAATATATTTTATAATATTCGTCTCTGGGTTTTATGGAAATTTACTTATAGTCATCTTAAAAAAGTCTACAATAATGATATCTTTTTATTGGGGTTTTATTTACCTATTACAATTAATTAAATCTAAATTTTTAGAGAAAAATTAGTATTATAATAGTAAAAGAATTCTGTTTTTATTGTTTATGAACTATTAATCCTAATTTTATAACTACATTTTTTATTATGAAAAGAAAAAATATATTATTTAAAATTGAAAACGGTATTGGATTGATTACCATTAACAGACCTGACCAACTCAATGCATTAAATAATAAGACTATTGAAGAACTTCATCAACAATTTGAAGAAATTAAGAATGATAAAAATATTAAAGTAATAATTATAACTGGTGAAGGTGATAAAGCTTTTGTTGCTGGAGCAGATATTAAGGAATTTGCTAATTTTTCAAAAGAACAAGGTAAAAAATTAGCAAAAAATGGTCAGGATAAATTATTTAATTTAATTGAAAATTTCTCTAAGCCAGTAATAGCTGCAATTAATGGATTTGCTCTAGGTGGAGGACTAGAACTAGCTATGGCGTGTCATATTAGGATAGCTTCTGAAAATGCTAAAATGGGGCTTCCCGAGGTTAGTTTAGGTGTGATTCCTGGTTATGGCGGAACTCAGAGGCTTGCACAACTTATTGGTAAAGGAAAAGCATTTGAGTTAATAACTACAGCCCAAATGATAAGCTCCAAGGAGGCCTTGGAATATGGACTTATCAATCACTTAGAATCTCAAGAAAATTTAATTCAAAAATGTCTTGAAATTTCAAGACAAATAATGAAAAACTCTCCCAATGCAATTGCAGCTGCAATAAAATCAATAAATGCAGGTTATAATAAAGAATTAAACGGATATAATGAAGAAATTGAATCTTTTGGAAATTGTTTCGAAAGCGATGAATTTTCTGAAGGGACCCAAGCTTTTTTGGAAAAAAGAAGACCAAATTTTTAACTATTGAATTCGATTAGAAAATTAATAGGTCAAACGGCAATCTATGGATCAAGTAGTATTATAGGGCGATTTCTTAATTTTCTTTTAACCCCCTTATATGTAATACAATTTTCTAATGAGCAATATGGAATTATTACAGAAATGTATGCCTATGTTGCTTTTTTAGTAGTGTTTCTAACTTATGGAATGGAGACTGCATTATTTAGATTTTCTAATAAGAATAAAAACAACTTTAATCAAGTATACAGTAATACCTTATTCTCTATACTTTCAACCTCTTCCTTTTTTATTTTAATTGTAAGTGTTTTTTCTCAAGATATTGCCAATCTACTTAAATATCCTGAACATGCTGAATATATTATTTGGTTTGGTATGATAGTAGGCGTAGATGCCATCTCTTCAATGGCCTTAGCACAACTTAGACTTAAAGAAAAAGCGAAAAAATTTGCACTTATTAATTTTTTGAATGTTGGTATCAATATAGGTTTAAACTTATTTTTCATTCTTTATTGTAAAGTAAACTATGATAATGGTTATACTAATTGGGTTATAGACTCCTTTTATAATCCTGAAATTGGTGTAGGTTACGTTTTTATTGTCAACTTGATTGCGAGTATTATTAAATTTTTGGCCCTAAGTTCTGAAATGAATTTTAGAGGGAATTTTGATTTTTCCATTATAAAATCCATGCTAAAATATTCTGGCCCAATGCTTCTAGTAGGTTTAGCCTATGTTATCAATGAGACATTAGACAGAGCTATGTTAAAAGAGGTTTTATTTAGCCAATATATAGAATCTGGAATTAGCAGGACAGAATCATTAAAACTTGCACAATCTCAAAATGGAATTTATGGAGCAAACTATAAAATAACCATGATCATTAGTATGTTTATTCAAGCTTTTAGATACGCCTCTGAACCCTTCTTTTTTAAAGATGAAGAAAATAAAAACTCTAAAGAAACCTTAGCCAAAGTGATGAATTATTTTACTATTATGCTGATATTTATATTTCTAGTAATTACTCTTTATCTGCAACTATTTAAATATTTTATTAACAACCCTGATTACTGGGAAGGCTTAAGAGTTGTTCCTATATTATTAGGAGCTAATATTTTCCTTGGTGTATACACCAGCTTATCTATTTGGTATAAATTATCGGATAAAACAATTTATGGCGCTTATATTTCTGGATTTGGGGTTATAGTAACCATAGCTATTAATTTTTTATTAATACCAAAATATGGTTATTTAGCTTCTGCATATGCTACTTTATCGTGTTATAGCTCCATGATGCTACTAAGTTATTTACTTGGACAAAAACATTATAAAGTTCCTTATAGTTTAAAAAAATTTTTCACCTATATGGGTTCAGGAATATTAATTTATATGTTAAGTATTCCTACTAACCCAACACAAAATCTTAGTCTTCTGCAATACGGCTATCACACTATACTATTACTTAGTTTTATAATTTTGGTTTTAATTATTGAAAAACCATTTAGAGCATCATTTAAATAGGAAAATGGAAAAAATAAATATTAATATAATAAACACTTCTGGAAACCAAAGTCCAAAACTTGAAACCAAAGGTTCAGCAGGAGCAGATTTAAGAGCTTTTCTCACAGATACTATTGTAATTAAACCATTAGAGAGAGAATTAATCCCTACTGGGATAAAGATAGAATTACCTTTAGGATATGAAGCGCAAGTTAGATCTCGAAGTGGCTTGGCTTTAAAAAATGGTATTGTTGTTCTAAACTCACCAGGGACAATTGATTCAGACTATAGAGGAGATATCGGCGTAATACTAATAAATCTTTCTAAAAATGAGTTTACAGTCAATAATGGTGATCGAATTGCTCAAATTATTATTACAAAACATGAATTTCCTATTTTTAATGAAACTGATAAATTAAAAACTAGTGACAGAGGAGAAGGTGGTTTTGGAAGTACAGGTAAAAAATAATCTATTAAAGTTATTTATGAGAATTCCTTTGCTAGTGGGTTTTACTTTTTACACGCTAGTGTTAATATTTAATACTAAAGCGCAGAAAAAAGAATCTTTCGACGAAAGACTTTTCTCAAAATATCTTATTCAAGCAACAGGATCAAAGATAAGTGGTGATTTATACACTGCAGATTCAATTTACAAAAAATGTTTGGAGATTAACCCATATAGTGGAGTGGTAAATTTTGAACTTTCTGGAATTTATAGAAGTTTAAAACAGCCGCTAATTGCTTTAGAATATGCCCATAAAGCAGTTAATATCAATAATGAAAATGAATGGTATCTAGCAAATCTAGCCATTCTCTATAAAGAAATTGGTAATCATAAAAAAAGTGTAGAATCTTTTTCAAAATTGAAAGAACTAAAACCAGAAAAAATAACTTACTTATTTTCATTAACGGAAGAGCTATTAGCTAATAAAAAATACAAAAAAGCTATAGAGATTCTTAATGAGATAGAAAAAAAAATAGGAATTAACGAAGATCTATCTATACAAAAACATCAGATATATGTTTACTTAAGAAATAAGAAAAAAGCTATTATTGAGCTAGATAATTTAATTAAAGAAGATTCAACTAATTTAAGAATCATGGGGTTATTAGCTGAATATTATGAAAATATTAATCAACCATTTGAAGCTAAAATTTTATTAGATAATATGATGAAGATAGATTCTTCTAATGGGTTGGTAAGACTTTCTTTATTCCAACATTATTATAAAAAAAGAAAGTTCATAAATGGATATTCAGAGCTACTTCATGTTATGAAATCTAAAGAAGTTGAAGAAAACTTAAAAAAACAAATGCTATTACAAATTTTTTATGATAAAAATAGTCCTTACTCTTTATTTGAAACTTCCAGCCTAATTCATAACTTTCTTGAAGAACACCCTAATAATAGTGATGTGTTGTTAATAATGGGTAATCTTAAAATGATGCAAGGAAAGGAAGATACAGCATGTTATTACTTAAGGGAATCACTAAATATTAATTCTCTTCCAATTGACGCGTGGATTCAACTAATTTCTTCAACAATTTCTAGAGGGAAATTTGATATTGCCATTAAAGATTCAGAAGCTGCAATTGAAAGCCATCCCAATCAACCTTTTCCTTACTTAGCTATGGGAATTAGTCTTTCAAATAATGAACTATTAGATGAATCGTTAAAGTTTCTTCATTCAGGAAGGGAACTCGTTATATCAGATTCTATTTTAGAAAGTGATTTTCTACATGAAATTGGTAATGTTTATTACAAACAAAATAAATATGAGAAATGTTTTGATTATTATGAAATGTCAATAGCTTTAAATCCAAAAAACTTTATCCTTTTAAATAATTACAGTTATTATTTAGCATTGAGAAAAACAAATCTCCAGCGAGCAGAAGAGTTAATATTAATAGTTTTGTCTAAATTCCCCAATATTGCTACCTACTGTGACACTTATGGATGGGTCTTATTTCAAATGGGTAAATATTCTCTTTCTGAAAAAGAATTATTTAAAGCTGTGATGTATAGTAATGAGAGCTCAGGAGAAATTCTTGAGCATTATGGAGATGCGCTATTTAAACTTAATAAAAAAGACGGAGCTTTACTATTTTGGAAAAAGGCCAAAGAAACTGGGGAAAATTCAAAAAAATTAATTCAAAAGATTAGTGAAAATAGATTTATTGAATAATATAAAAATAGGTGTCATAGGTTTGATGATTTTTTTTTCTTGCTCGACAATTAAAAATGTAGAGCTTGGGAAAATGGGAAAGGTCCTGCATGAAAAGAAGCTGTTGGATTCCATAAAATCCAAGGAAGTAAATCCAAATTGGATTAGAATAAGAGGGAATTCATTAATAAGTATTAATGATGATGAAAGTCAGGAGGTTGAGATTTATATAAGATCAAAAATTGATAGTATCATTTGGATTAATATTACGAAATATAAAAAAAAAGTATTTAGGACATTATTTACTAAAGATTCTGTAAAAATGACTATTGAATATCCCGAAAAATTATTTTTTGATGGCCCCATTAGTACCCTAAATGATTTAACTAATTTATCTTTTTCATATGGTCTAATTGAAGAACTCATAACTGGTGGATCTTTTTTAAAATATATAGATGAAAAATTTATTTTACATTTTGAAAAAAATGAATACCATTTATTATCTCACAGGCCTAGAAAAACTAAACGAATCACTTCAAGTAAATATAAAAAACCTGTTAATTATATTTACCAATCTTGGATTAATCCCTTTACTTTTAAATGTAATAGAGTTAAGTTAATTTTTCCAGAAAACAATTCTCAAATAAATGTTGTTTATAAAAACAGGGAAGAGATAAATGGATATTCAAGTCCAATGGATATTGAAATTGAACTTAGTAACTCCGAAACTAAATATAATATCACTATTGATTTTAGAAGTATAAAATATGATCTTTCTCAAAAATTTCCATTTAATAAAATTAATAACGACTATAAATTATTGAATTTCAATGAATAAAGTCATCTTTTTCATATCTATATTATTATTTGGAATTGTAAATTCTAACCCTCTTTTTGGTCAAAAAAAAAGTGAATTACTTAAAAAACAAGAAAAAATACTTCTTGAAAAAATCGAGCACACAAAAGTCTTAATTGATCAAACTAGAGCTACTAAAAAATTAACTCTTAGTGAAATTAATATTGTCAATAGACAGATAAAGTATCGTCAGAAACTTATTGATAATTATAATTTTCAACTAAGAAAAATGGACGAAAAAATTCAGGAAATTAATAGGCAAGTTAATTCTCTTGTAAATACTAATAAAATACTAAGAGAGGAGTATAAAAAAATGCTTTTATACGCATTTAAAAATAGAGATCCTAATTATAAATTTCTTTATATAATTTCTGCCTCTACATTTTCTGAAGCATTCCATAGGATGAAATATATTCAACATTATAAAGATTATCGTTTAAAACAAATTGAAAGAATTAAAAAAACTCAGAATAATTTGGCAATAAAAAAAGAAGAACTAAATAAAGAAATAATAAAGAAAAAAAATCTGCTAGAAATAAAGAAAAAAGAAAAATTAAACTATCAGTCAGATAAAAATTCACAATTAATTTCACTTGCTAAAATTCGTGATAATGAACAAAATCTGGCAGCTGAGTTAGAAAAAAACAATAAGAAGAGAAACGAAATTGTAAAAGCTGTTAAAAAAGCAATTGAAGATGAAATTAAAGCACTTGAAAAGTTGAAGAAAGCTAAATTTGCCTTAACCCCAGAAGGTATCGCAATTTCAAAAAGCTTTAACAAAAATAAGGGAAGGTTAATTTGGCCGGTTGAAAGAGGAGAGATTACAAGTAAATATGGTAGACATCAACATCATTTAGTGACTACAGCATTTGTAGATAATAATGGAGTAGATATTACTACATCTAAAAATGCAAATGTTAGAGCTGTTTTTGAAGGAAAAGTTACAAGTGTATTAATTATCCCGGGTGCGGGAAGGGTTGTTATGGTTAGTCACGGCGAGTACAGAACTGTATATGCCAATTTACAAGAAGTTTATGTTAAGAAAGGTGATCAAGTTAAGGCTAAAGATAAGCTTGGTAAGTTATTAGCCAAAGAGTCAGGAATTTCAGAATCACATTTTGAAATTTGGAAAATTCTTGCTAGTGGTATGAGTACAGTAAATCCTAGTTTTTGGTTATCAAAATAATTATCCAATTTGGATCAAAATGTCAATACCTTCAAATGGGTTATGTCCCTTAGGTTTATTTTTTAAAATTACTTTCACCTCTCCATATTTGTTAATCATTTTTTGAACTACTTTATTAATGGAACTGTTTAGATATCCCAATTTAAATTCTTTATAATAGACTGCAAGGGAGTTTTCTTCCCAAAATCTACTTTTATCTGACTCAATATGAAGGATGTCATTGGTCTTAAGATTTTCTTTTATATAAATATAATCGTGTCTTGTAAGTTCTACTAAATGTGTCATAATTCCCATCTTTGGCAATATGAATGCTATATTCTTTGAAATTGCTAATGTTTTCATTTATGCTGTTTTAAGGTTGAATAAATAAGAGTTAATAAATGATGAATTGTCTGAAAAAATCATATGATGTCCCAAATAGTCATTTGGCATAATTTCAGATACTTGATCATTATTTTTAAGTAAAATCGACCATATTAAGTTGGTTTTTTTTAATCCAATAATTTGTTCACATATGTGAGTGAATCTTACTATATCTAAAGGGATAGATGTGTAATAAGATTTATTGTTAATATGGACTACACCATCCAATAGTACAGCATTGTCGTTCTTTTCGTAGATTATATAATTAACTTTAAAAAGAGTTTTTAAATCATTTTTTGTTGTCATAATTAAGTTTTAAATACAACTCAAATATCTACAACAAGTACGTAATTGATTTACGTAGTGATTTTACTCTATTTTTTCAATTTAAAAGACTTTTTAACTTCTATTTCTTTTGAAAGCCCTAAAGCTTTTACTTTGATAATTCCATCAATGGAGAGTATTATATCATTTCCTATAAAATAATTTAAAAAACCAGACAACATTGGCTGAATTTTCTGAGCATCAGAATCAATAGATAGTTCAAGGAACGAAATATCATTTTTTTTTAAAGTAGAGGGGGTATTTAATTTCAAATCCCCTAAGTCATCATCATCTAAATTAGCCTCTACAAGAGCAGACTTAAAAGAAACATTATATGGGTTTGGATTGTAAAGACCAATAGTAACACAAATTGGATTACATCCTTTATCGGATGAAAAAGAATAATCATCAATACCTTTAAACTCTATGGGTTTGTATACTTTACAGGAAATTAAAAAAAATATCAAAAAAGATAGTAATAGATTTTTCATTTTATTTAGACATCAAAGAAGCGTAGTTTTTATAAAAATGGGGAATGGTTTCAATACCTTTATAAAAGTTAAACAGTCCAAAGTGTTCGTTAGGAGAATGGATAACATCAGAATCTAATCCAAATCCTAATAGGATTGTTTTTAGACCTAAAACTTCCTCAAACATAGGAACTATAGGAATGCTTCCACCACTTCTAACTGGAATCGGAACTTTTCCAAAAGTAGTTTCCATTGCGTTTTTCGCTGCTAAGAAAGCAGGAAAATCTGTAGGTATAACTACTCCCTCTCCGCCATGATGTGGAGTAACTTTTATCTTTACATAATCTGGGGCTATACTTTTAAAATGTTTTTCAAAAAGATGAGTGATCGTTGAAGAGCTTTGATTTGGAACAAGTCTCATTGAAATTTTGGCATAGGCTTTGGATGGAAGAACTGTTTTAGCCCCTTCGCCTGTATATCCGCCCCAAATACCATTAACATCTAGTGATGGTCTAATCGAGTTTCTTTCGTTGGTTGAATACCCTTTTTCCCCAAAAACATCTCTAATCTCTAAGTCTGACTTATATTCATTTAGGTTGAATGGAGCTTTGGCTAATTCATTTCTGTCGGATTGTGATACTTGAACGACATCTTCATAAAAATCTGGTATATTTATACTGCCATCTGAATTGTGAAGTGAAGCTATCATTTTGGATAAAACATTTATTGGATTACCTACTGCTCCACCATATAACCCAGAATGAAGATCTCTATTAGGACCCGTAACTTCCACTTCTACATAACTTAACCCTCTTAATCCAACACAAATTGAGGGAGTCTCATTATTGATAATTCCAGTATCTGAAACTAATACCACATCAGCTTTTAATAAACTTGTATTTTCCCGAACAAACTTCTCTAGATTTGATGAACCTACTTCTTCTTCACCTTCAAACATGAATTTCACATTACAACTTAACTCGCCTGAGCTATACATAGCTTCAAAAGCTTTTAAATGCATAAACATTTGTCCTTTATCATCACAAGCTCCTCTAGCAAAAATGGCTCCTTCGGGGTGAATATCTGTATTTTTAATAACTGGTGTGAATGGATCTGAATCCCAGAGCTCATAAGGATCAGCTGGTTGAACATCATAATGCCCATAAACTAAAATAGTTGGTAAATCGTTCCTAATGATCTTCTCTCCATAAACAATTGGATGACCATCAGTAGGAAATATTTTTACATTATCAGCTCCTATTTTCTTCAGGTTATTTTCTAAAAAAATAGCTGCTTTTAAAACTTCATCTTTAAAAGTTAAATCCGCACTAACAGATTGTATTTTAATAAATTCAAATAATTCGTTGAGAAATTTATCTTTATTTTCTTCAATATATTTATGTGTCATTTTTGGACTTTATAATTTCTACTGTTAATATATGTATATATTAATTAATTCTAAAGACGTAAATACTTTTTTGATATATACTACTTTAGTAAATTATTATAAATGTTAATTTTTTGAAAGTTAAGTTTCTATTTATCAGTTTATTATTTTGTTTATTCAATAATAGTGTATCTCAAATAATTGTAAATAATAATAACCCCTTTAACAATGCCATTTCTTTAGTAGATAGTATTTTACTAGGAGGCGGAGTGGTGTCTAGTAATCATACATTTCAAGGTGATGCTATTCAGATTGGTTATTTCAATGCTGTAAATACTAATTTAAATATGGACAGTGGTATTGTTATGTCAACTGGAGATATTAATTCATTGGATCCCAATTTTAATGGCGTTATAAATCTTCCTGTAAATAATGTATCAGACCCAGATCTTTTAACTGTTGCAAATAGTGTTCCTGGTCTTATCGGTCAAACATTTTCTGTTTCTGGGATATTTGATGCTGCTTTGCTTGAGTTTGACTTTATCCCAAATTCTGACTCTTTAGTCTTTAATTATATATTTGGATCTAACGAGTATCTTACTTGGGTTAATAGTGAGTATAATGATGTTTTTGGCTTTTTTATCTCTGGTCCAGGTATTTCTGGTCCCTACTCATCTCCTCCTGGATTTCCAAATGGATCTATAAATATTGCTACTGTTCCAAATTCCAATCCCCCACTGCCAATTACAATAAGCTCCGTAAATAATGTACTAAATAGTAATTATTATATTAATAATACCAACGTTTTTCAAACTCTTTTATGTAATGGATTTACTCAAAAATTCCAAGCATATGCTTCTGTTCAATGTGGGCAAACTTACCATATAAGATTGGCTTTAGCAGATGGTTCAGATGCAAATTTAGATTCGTGGGTGTTTTTAGAAGCTGAGAGTTTTTCATCAAATAATACGATTGGTCTTTCTAGTGGAATTGCTGATAGTGACACCCTATTATATGAAGGCTGTAACTCTGCATATTTTAATTTTGAAAGAACGGATACTGTAGGAGATTTTACAGTCCATTTTGATTTTAACGGGACTGCCATAATGGGGTTAGACTATGACAGCATTGTTGATAGTTTGGTAATACCTTCAGGACAATTAGTTGACACTCTTTTTATTAATCCAATTTTAGATTCTATTTCCGAAAATACAGAAACAGTAGTCCTTAGTGTGGTTTATCAAGATTGCTCTGGTCAATTAGACACCTCAAGTGCAACAATCTATATTAGTGATTATACACCTTTACAAATAACGGTTTTGGATAGCGTCAATATTTGTGACCAAATAGGAGAAGTTGCCTTAATAAATAGTAATCTATATGGTGGTCTTGAACCAATTTCTATTAATTGGTCCAATGGTAGTAATTCTGATAGCATTATCGTATCTCCTCAAAATACAGAATTATATTCCGTTTCGGTTTATGACAATTGTGATCAGGAAGTTCATGATAGTTGCATGGTTTGGGTTCAATGCCCTATAGAGAATATTAACATCTTTACGCCTAATAACGATGGTATAAATGACTTTTTTATTCCAATTAATTTAGATCAGTATCCTAATCCAAGTATCATGATTTACAACAGATGGGGACAATTGGTTTATGAGAATGAAAATTATCAAAATAATTGGGATGGATCCCACTATCTGAGTGGAGAGCAACTTAATGAAGGTCTTTACTATTATTTTATAAATCCAGAATCAGAGAAGTTTGACTATAAAGACATCAATATCAATTATAGTGGGATCATTGGTCAAGTTCAAATTATAAGAGACTAATTTAAAAAAGACTTTCCCCAGACATTTCTATGGGTTTTTTTATATTCATCAAGTTAAGTAAAGTAGGAGCAATATCAGCAAGTTTACCATTTTTGATAGATTTAACATCTTTGTCAAAAACAATAATTGGTACCATATTAACAGTGTGAGCAGTATGAGATGAACCATCATTATTTATCATTTTATCAGCATTGCCATGATCAGCAATAATAACTGCAGAATAATCAAGCTCTTCTAAACACTTTATAATAAGTTCTAGGCATTGATCTACTTTTTCACATGCTTTAATAATGGCTTGAGGAATACCAGTATGGCCAACCATATCAGGATTAGCGAAATTTAAGCAAATAAAATCAGGCAATTGGTCTTTTATAAAATTTATGGCACTTAAAGTCACCTGTTCAGCACTCATTTCAGGCTGCAAATCATAAGTTGCTACTTTTGGAGAATTAACAACAATCCTAGATTCTCCTTTAAATTTTTCTTCTCTCCCTCCACTAAAAAAATAAGTTACATGTGGATATTTTTCAGTTTCAGCTATTCTTAATTGCGTTTTATTATTAATACTTAGAACTTCCCCCATCGTCATGGGTAAATTTTCTTTGTCATAAATAACTTCAATGTTTTGAAATGACCTGTCATAGTTAGTCATGGTGAAATAATTAAGTGATTTTGACTCCATGTTATAGTCTGTGAAATCTTTTTGTGTTAAGGCTGTAGTAATCTGCCTACATCGATCAGTTCTAAAATTAAAGCATATTACAACGTCATCATTCTTAATTGTTCCCTCTAAATTCTTAATTTTAACAGGCTCTAAAAACTCATCTGTAATTTCTTTATCGTAACTGTCCTTAAAAGCTGTTTGGCAATCTTTCTTTATCTCACCTTCTGCATTAATTAAAAGATTATACGCTTTTTGAATTCGCTCCCATCTTTGGTCTCTATCCATTGCATAATAACGGCCAATTATTGATGAAATTGAAATATTACTTTTTAAAATATGCTTTTCAAGCTTATCAAATGCTGAAACCCCAGAATTTGGGCTACAATCTCTTCCGTCTGTAAAACCTTGAATGAATACACTTCCATTAAAGTTTTCTTTTAAAAAAGTACACAACGATAATAAATGATTTAAAGAAGAATGAACTCCTCCTTGAGATACTAACCCCATCAGATGAATAGCCGAGTTATTTTTATTTGCAATTTCAATAGCCTTTAAAAGTTGTTTATTATTAAAAAAACTACCATCCTCAATAGCATTATTTATTCTCAAAAGGTCTTGGTAAACTACTCTTCCAGCACCAATATTTAAATGTCCAACTTCCGAATTGCCCATTTGACCATCAGGCAATCCAACTTCTTTTCCGAATGTTTTCAATTGAGCATTGGGGTAATTCTTCATTAGATGATCAAAGAATGGAGTTTTAGCAAGGTGAACTCCATCAGAGTCATCCTTAGCTCCTATACCCCACCCATCTAAAATTATTAATGCAGTCTTCTTATCCATTATCTTTTTTCAGGTGAAGTTCAAAAATAGAACCATTAGGTAGGTTGTTTTTACAAATAATTTTTCCTCCATGCATCTTTGCAATTTGATCTACTAAAAATAAACCTAATCCTGTTCCTTTATAATTTCTGGTCTCTTCGTCTTCAATCCTATAAAATCTATCAAATATTTTTAACTTTTCATTATCTGCAATACCAATTCCTTCATCAGAAACACATAAAATCACTTTATTTACATGATTTTCAATATAAAAATTAATGGTTGATTCTTTTGGAGAATATTTTTTAGCATTATCCAATAAGTTTTGGAATAAAGAAATCAAATAAAAGTCATCTCCAATAATAATTTGGGTTTTTGGAATATTATTGTTTATAACGTGAGTATTGTTATCATTATCAATAATTTGATTTATTATATTATGCAAATCAACAGGATTTTGTTGCATATCTTTAGTCATTTCTTCAATACTGCTAACTAATAATATTTTTTCTACAAGTTCATTTAATCTATTTTGTTCATGTATAATTTTCTCTAAGCTTGTAGTTATTTGATGTTGATCTAAATTTTCTCTTTGTAATAAAGTTTCAGCAAATAACTTTGATGAAGCAATAGGTGTTTTTAGTTCATGAGTGACAGAAAGAGCAAAGTTTTTTTCTTTCTTGGCTAGATTAATTTCTTTATAATAGGACCTTATAACGTAAAATGCTCCAAAAAATATTATGATTATGAATACGGTTCCCTCACCTGCAATCATTGTTAACCTTCTCGAAATGTAGGCCTCATTATCATTTAATTGCTCTGTTAATGAAGAGATATGGTATCCCCACCACAAAAACTGGAGAATTACATAAGTAATTAACAGGGAAAAAATAATTAAAGTTTTATTCGATTTTTTCAAGCTTCACAAATTTAATTGGATTTTTGTTTGAATTTGTAAAATTATTATTGTTTTATTATTATGTTTAAAAAACATAAAATGTCACNTAAAANGTTACTGAACATACTTTCATTATTTATGATTTTGCAATCACTTCTTTTTTGTAAAAAATCAAATTGTAATGTAGAAGATAACTCCAATATTGATTTTTATTTAGGGGCTGATCTTTCATATGTCAATGAAATGGAAGATTGCGGGGCGGTTTATAAAAACTCTAGTAATCAGGAAGCTGATGTTTTTGATATTTTTGAAACAGCTGGTGCCAATTTAGTTAGGGTCAGACTTTGGCATAATCCAACTTGGACAAATTATTCAAATCTTGAAGATGTAAAAAAAACTATTCGAAGAGCAAAGGACAATAATATGGCTGTTTTATTAGATTTTCACTATTCTGATACATGGGCTGATCCTTCTAAACAAGAAATTCCTTTGGCTTGGGAAATTAACTTAAATAATGACAGTTTATTAGGGGATATGTTATATGATTATACTTTTTCTACTTTAAAGACTCTTGACAGCTTAGATTTAACACCAGAAATAGTTCAAATAGGAAATGAAATTAATCCTATGATTTTACAAAAAGGAAATTTACAATGGCCTATAGATTGGGATAGAAATTCATTATTATTAAACAAAGGAATTGAAGCTGTAAGAAACTTTTCAGTGAGAACTCAGAATAATATTGAAATAATGTTACATATAGCACAACCAGAAAATGGTATTTGGTGGTTTGATCAAGCCTCTAGCAACAATGTAGTTGATTATGACTGGATTGGTCTTTCATATTACCCACAATGGTCTCAATACAATTTGTCAAACCTCGAACCAGTTCTAACTAATTTAAGAACTACATACAATAAAAAATTAATGATTGTTGAAACTGCTTATCCTTTTACGTTACAAAATAATGATAGTGCAAATAATATTTTGGATTCACAAAGCCTGCTAGTTGATTATCCTGCAACTCAACAAGGTCAATTAGATTACTTACTAGAGCTGAAACAAGTATTACAAAATTCTGGTGGGAGTGGATTAGTCTATTGGGAGCCAGCATGGGTTTCAACAACTTGTAGCACTCTTTGGGGTAATGGTTCGCACTGGGACAATGCAACGCTTTTTGATCATGAGTTTAAAGCTACTAAAGGGCTAGAATTCTATTGTGATAATAATTAAAAAAGCCCTCATAAATGAAGGCTTTTTAACAAGTGGTGCCTCCAGGAATCGAACCAGGGACACATGGATTTTCAGTCCATTGCTCTACCAACTGAGCTAAGGCACCAACTTTAAGAGGCCAAAAGTATAAAAAATTTACTTTAACAAACATTATTTAAACTAATAGTTGATTATAACTATAAAGTATTTTATAGCAGTTATTTTTTGTTGGACAATAAAAGCAGTTATTTTTACAACGACAAACCTCAAGTTTTTATGAAAATATCATATAACTGGCTTAAAGAGATTTTAGATTTTAAGCTAGATCCTATCCAAACAGCTGAAGTTCTAACCGAAATTGGTTTGGAAGTAGAAAGAGTAGAAACTCACGAAAACATTAAGGGAGGGCTTTCGGGTTTATTAGTAGGTGAAATAATAAATGTTGAAAAACATCCTAACGCAGATAGACTAAACATTACTGTTGTAAATATTGGAGAAGAAATTAATTACAAGATAGTTTGTGGAGCACCCAATGTCAAAGAAGGGCAAAAAGTTGTCGTTGCAAAACCAGATACCATTATTTATCCTATTAATGGAGAACCCTTTAAAATTAAAAAAGCTAAAATAAGAGGAGAAGAATCATTTGGAATGATTTGTGCAAAAGATGAAATTGGGCTTGAAGACGATCATGAAGGAATTATTGTTCTTGATAGCAGTGCGGAAATTGGAACAACTGCTGCTAGATATTTTAATATAATAAGTGACACAATTTTTGAAATTGGGTTAACGCCAAATAGAGCAGACGCAATGAGTCACTATGGCGTTGCAAGAGATTTAATGGTTGGTTTAAAATTTAAAAAATTAATTAGCTCTAATACCAACTTAAAAGATCTTCCTAAAAAGAGTGAGTTAACATTCAATAAAAATCATAATATTCAAATTAATATTGAAAATCCTAAACTCTGCTATAGATATTCAGGAATCATTATTAAAAATATTAATGTAAAACCCAGTCCTATTTGGCTAAAAGAAAAACTTGAATCAATTGGATTAAAGCCTATTAATAATATTGTAGATATTACTAATTACACGCTTCACTCTTATGGACAGCCACTTCATGCATTTGATTTGGACAAATATCAGGAGATATTATAAATATTAAAACTCCAAAAAAAGAGACTTCTTTCATTACATTAGACGGAATAGAGAGGAAACTGCATGTTGAAGATATTATGATTTGCAATGGGGAAAAAGAAATGTGTTTAGCGGGTGTTTTTGGGGGATTGGACTCAGGTGTATCAAATAATACTAAGAATATTTTTATAGAAAGTGCATTGTTTAATGCTGTTTCTATAAGAAAGACTGCTAAAAGGCATGGATTAAACACAGATGCTTCTTTTAGATATGAAAGAGGGGTTGATTCCAACATGGTAATTCCTGCACTTATTAGAGCAAGTCAACTTATATTAGAGCTTGGTGGTGGTGAAATTAGTTCAGAAATTTTTGATTTCTATCCTGAAAAACAAAATGATTATAATTTTGAAATAAATTTTGATAATGTAAGAAAAATCGGAGGTTTTAATATTGATAACCATAAGATTATAGAGATACTAAATCATCTGGAAATTGAGTTGGAAATTATTAAGGGAAATATTGCTAAGGTAGTAGTTCCAAATTATAGAAATGACGTTAGGAGGGAAATTGATATCACTGAAGAAGTTATGAGGATTTATGGCTATAATAATATTCTGATTCCAGAAAAAATAAATAGCACACCTTCCATTCCAGCATTAAAAAATAATCATATTGTTCAACAGAAAATAAGTAATCATTTAGTAAGCTTAGGTTTTCATGAAATGATTAATAATTCATTAACAAAAGATTTATATGTTGGAAATGGCGAGAATAATAAAAAGAAAGAAATAGCCCTTTTGAACCCATTAAGCAAAGATAACTCTGTCCTTAGAGAAACATTAATTTTTGGTGGAGTGGAAGCCACTAAACACAACCACTTTAACGGAAATCCCAACACAAAACTTTTTGAATGGGGGAAGGTTTATTGTAAAGAAAACACTCACTTTATTGAAAAAAATAATTTATTAATTATTGTAAGTGGGTTACAGAATAATGAACACTGGTTCAATGGTAAATTACAAAGTAGTTTTTTCCAAATAAAAGGGTTAGTAGAAAGTATATTTAAATCATTTGGAGTAAAATTTGATTTAGAAATATTAAAATCTGATAATCACTTTGAAGAAGGTATTATACTAAAAAAAGGCAATAAAATACTTTCTAAAATAGGATTGGTAAAAAAAGATATACTAACCCTTGTAGGTTTTAAAGAGCCCTGTTTTGTAGGTGAAATTTATTTTGATGAATTCAAGCAATATGTTATGAATTCAAAAATTAAATTTAATCCAATTAATAAATTTCAAAATTCATACAGGGATTTATCTTTTCTCATTAAAGAAGAAGTTACAATGAATGAAATTTTATTGGTTATAAAAAAATTAAATTCTTCAATTTTAAAAACCATTTCATTATTTGATATATATAGAGATAAAAAATTGAAAGGAAAAAAATCTTATGGATTTAGATTTGAATTTTTACACTCTGAAAGAACTTTAAAAGATGATGAGGTAGAAAAAGTAATGAGAAAAATTCAAGACATTCTTATACAAGAATTTAATGCAGTTTTAAGATAAATAATGCGGGATTTTTGGCTAGGTTATTGGTTTAAGAATTGGAATTTTCCATATAAAATTGGTTACTCCATTGTGATAACAGGCTCCAGAACTTATTTTAAAAATTTTAAATATCTAGGTAAAGAAAAAATTCCGAAAAATGCTGGAATTATATATGCAGTTAATCATCAAAATGCGTTTTTAGATCCGATAGTAATTGCTGGTCAAACAAATAATCCAATTAATTTTTTAGCAAGAGCAGATATATTTAAGAACAAATTTGTGTACAAGCTGCTTCGAAGCGTATATATGCTTCCTATATATAGGCAAAGAGATGGGGTAGATACCATTGAAAAAAATCAAAAAACCTTTGAAGATTGCTATGAGATTTTAAAAAATAATGGACATTTAATCATTTTTCCGGAAGGTAATCACAACTCCAAAAAAAAACTAAGAACCTTAAAAAAAGGAGTATCAAGAATTGCACTAGGAACTTTATCAAAATATGGTAAAGACATCCCTTTATACATAGTGCCAATTGGAATTGACTATGACAATCATTTTAATATGAATTCTGATGTATTATTAAATGTTGGTGAACCAATAAATATTAATAACTATTTTGATGAATATGTTAAAACCCCTGTAGAGATTCTTAAAAAATTAACCGATCAAGTAAGGGAAAACTTAGAATCAGTTTTAATTCATATTAAAGACGATGAAAATTATGATGAAATATATTATTTACTTCACAGATTCTCATTAAATAATGAAACTGAATTAGAGAAAAAATTTACTTTAAGAAATTCTCTGCTATCTAAATTAGAATGGCTAAAAGAAAATGAATTTAGAAATTTTGAGAAACTTTTGGAAAATGTTAAAGTGGTTAGGTCTTTTGTAAAAGAAAATAAAATAAGACCTTATTTATTAAAAAATTCACCTTTATCGTTTTTTAAAATTGTAGTATTTAGTTTAATAATGATGATAGTCTTACCACTACACTTAATATTATTAACTACTAATTACTTGCCTTACAAAATCCCTGTTTGGTTTGTAGAAAATAAAATTAAAGACAGAACTTTTCATGGCTCATTAAAACAAGCCATAGGAGTTATTCTTTTCATAATATACTGGTTTCTTTTAGTTCTATTTACCTATATATTTTTTGGAAAAGAAATAGGATTATTACTAATATTTTTACTTCCAATTTGTGCAATTTTAAATTTCAAATACTGGATTTTGATGATTAAATTAAAAGGTGCCTGGAGCTATAGAAGAGCAATAAAAAAAGAAAAATTTAATTCCGCAATTAAAGCATTTAATTACATAAATAAAAAATTAGGAATTTAATTAAGAAATTCCTTTTAACATTTCGATAGTTGTTTTTCTTAAATCATATTCATGATTCCAATTCCAGTCTTTTCTAGCTAAAGAATCGTCAATAACAGATGGCCATGTTACAGCTATGTCGTTTCGAAAATCCTTTTCATAAGTCATTTTAAAATTTGGATAATGCTTTTTGAGTTCATTAGCTATTTCATTTGGGGCAAAACTCATTCCAGATAGGTTATAACTGGAATTTATTGTCAAATCCTTTCTGTCTATATTCATCAGTTCAATAGTTGCTCTAATAGCATCATCCATATAAATCATAGGAAGAGTAATATCTTTTTCAATAAAACATTTATAATTTCCTTTATTGACTGCAGCGTGAAATATTTCAACTGCATAATCTGTAGTTCCTCCTCCAGGTGGTGATTTATAACTTATAATTCCAGGATATCTTAAGCTTCTTACATCAACACCAAATTTTAAAAAATAATATTCACACCATCTCTCTCCTGCCATTTTACTAATTCCATATACAGTTGTTGGTTCTAAAATTGTTGTTTGGGGAGTATTTAATTTAGGACTTGTTGGACCAAAAACAGCTATAGAACTTGGCCAAAAAATTTTATTGATATATTTTTCTTTTGCTAAGTCTAAGACATTAAAAAGTCCTTGCATATTTAAATCCCATGCAAACTGAATGTTTTTTTCAGCAACTGCAGAAAGCAATGCTGCTAATAAATAAACTTCTTTAATCTTATATTTCTTAATTACTTCTAAAAGCTTTGGTTTGTCTAATACATCTAGAGTCAAATATTCTACACCTTTAATTTTGTTTTTTAATCTAGGTTTAATATCTGAAGCGATGACATTATTGGGTCCATGAATTTTAGAAAGCTGCTCTATTAATTCAACACCAATTTGTCCAGAAGATCCGATGACTAATTTATTTCCCATTTACTTTTTCAAGGTACTAAAAAAACTTAATAATAGATTTGGGTTTTATTGTATGGGAATCTTGTGTAATGAATATCTTTCACTTTACTAAATAGTTCTTTTTTTAAATTTCTAATATTTACATTATTAGCAGCTGAAATAAAAACAATATTTAAGTCTTTATTTTCCCAAAATTCTTTTAACGCTGCTAATTCTTCGTCTTTTATTAAGTCTATTTTATTAAAACATATAATCGTTAACTTAGGGGAATTCAACAACTCATTTAAAGTTTCATTTACTGAATTCATTTGTTCTTGGTAAACTGCGTGAGACAAATCAACCACATGAATTAGGATATCAGCATCTCTAACTTCATCTAATGTGGATTTAAAAGATTCTATAAGTTGATGAGGAAGCTTTCTAATAAACCCTACAGTGTCACTTAGAAGAAATGGAATTTGATCCACCACTACTTTTCTTACGGTAGTGTCCAAAGTGGCAAACAATTTATTTTCTGCAAACACTTTAGATTTACTAATAATATTCATAAGTGT
>NYYE01000035.1 GCA_002686655.1 Crocinitomicaceae bacterium
TACAGAAGGGATGTATTATTATTCTCTAATGGTTTCAAATGGTGCTGGTTGTTTAGATAGCATGACTCAAGAAATATATCTAGAATTTAGAAAAGCATTGTTTATTCCTAATGCTCTTTATCCGGGATCAAATAATTTTGAAGTGGCTAACTTTATTCCAAAAGGTACTGGAATGAGAATGTATAAAATTGAAATTTTTGATCTTTATGGAAATGTTATTTGGGAAAGTTCTTCTCTGGATGATGAAGGACAACCTACTGGTTATTGGAACGGCACCTTTAAGGGTGTTGACGTGGAACCTGACGTATACGTATGGAAAGTTGAAGCGCTATTTAAAGATGATACCTTTTGGGAAGGTAAACAATATCAAGATGAGGATGTGTATAGAAAAACAGGAACTGTAACCGTTATTAGATGATGAAAAATATAATTAACATACTAGCATTACTATTAATTTTCAATAATTACGCTGGGCAAGAACCTGTATTCAGTCAGTTCTATTTCAACCCTATGTATTTAAATCCTGCATTAGCTGGAATGGATAATAATTTTAGATTATTCGTAAATAATAAAAATCAGTGGTCAAAAGTTCCTACACAATTTAATACCAGTTCTATTTCTTTTGACACATGGCAAAATCACCAAAATTCTGCCTTATCAATGTTGTATTCTACTGGAAATGAAGGGGAAAGTTATTTTAGAACAGATCGTTTTCATTTTGGTGGTGCATATAGACTATTTGATGTTTTTCCTAGCCCTATTGCTTGGCAATTTGGTTTTCATTATCAAAATATAACAAAACGATTAGATTGGTCAAGAATGGTTTTTAGTGATGAGCTAGATCCTTATTTAGGAAATGTATACAGTACTTCTTTTATTATNCCCAATAGTAATAGATTTAATACTTCCAATCTCGCTTTAGGGACAGTANTAACTTACCATATTAAAAGAGGAACTAAGTCGAGAAGGTTNCACTTACCTATAGATTTAGATATGGAACTTGGATTAGCTGTACACGATTTTATTCAAAGAGGAAATAGTTTTGTAAATGACACTTACAAGAGTAATAGAAGGTATACACTTCATGGTTCTATGATTTGGCCGTTTAGTAAAAATAAAATTTCAGGAGGTGTAAAACATTCTGCTCTTTATGTAGAACAAGGAAATTTATCTACACTTCAAATAGGACTGGCCGAGATGTGGATATACCCACTTCATTTAGGTCTTTTTTATAGACAACAAATGACATCTCTTGATGATGATTTCGATAAATTTGAAGCACTATATTTTATTTTTGGATATCAAAAAGTTTTTGAACAGTCAAATTTATCAATAACAATGTCTTACAGTAGAGATTTTACAATTTCTGAATTGGGTGCTTACTCTGGTGGAACTAATGAAATATCTCTAATATTGGAAAGTATAGAAGGAGGGCTTTTTGCTGGTTTGATGAGTGCTAAAAGACACAAAAGAAGTAAGTATCGGTCAATCCCTTGTTACAGTAAATTTAATACTAAAAGCGGTTTATAGAATCAAAGAAACCTTTCTTTCTTTTAAAAATTTCATAAAATAATATATACTTATAATTTGAGAAAATGATAAGTATATTGCAGGTAATAAAATGGGGATGTTAACTCCCTTATAAATGTTTAGAATTTCTGGGAAGAAAATAATTAATCCAAACCCAATAATATTCTTAAATATCTCGGCAATCAAAAAGTGTAATGAACGGTCCATTAGTGATGTAAAAGACCAAACAGATAAAACAAAAAATATACCATAAGTAACTAAAACTTGATAACCAGTAAAAAGTTGAAAGAAATCAAATTCAGAATTACCTAAAAANCTTATTAAATATATAAAATGAAATTGCATACTCAAATGAATAAGAAGTTGGAAACAACTCCAAAAATTTAAAAATATATTTTTAGGATTGCTATATTTTGTATAAATCTGGGGTTTATCAATTATTTCAATAGGATAAATTTCTTTNACATCATTTGGTCTCCATCCAGTAGGCATAAACCAAATTTTAAATTTGTCTTTCCAATTTTTAGTTCTTATTGCATCTTTAAAAAGTTGATAAAGGTGCATGAAATTTATAATGATAGGATTCCAGGTTTTAGCAGGTTTTTTGATGCCGTAAACAGGTGGTTCACTTTCTAATTCTTCTTGAAATGTTCCAAATAAATAATCCCAAAATATAAATATTGCAGCATAATTTTTATCTAAATAAATATCATTTATCGCATGGTGAACTCTGTGGTGAGAAGGAGTTACAATGATTTTTTCAAGAAATCCCATTTTATTAATAAGTTTGGTATGATACCAAAATTGAGCAAATAAGTGCAAGGGCAGAAGCACTGCAATTACTTTTGGGGGTATTCCTATAATCGCCAATGGAATGTATAAAAAGAAATAAATTTGAAATACTGCTGATATAGTTTGTCTTAATGCACATGCTAAATTATATTCTTCGCTACTATGGTGTATAATGTGCCTATTCCAAAGTATATTATATTCATGGTTCCATCTGTGAGTCCAATAATTAGCAAAATCTATTCCCAAAAAACCCAAAACATATACCCACCAAGATGAACTAATTTTAAAAATTGCGAAACTTTCAAACATCCAATGATAGCTAATTATAACAACAGAAAGATTTAAAATACTTTTAATATTATTGGTCATTCCAGAACTAATACTAGAAATTGTATCAGAAATTTGGTATACTTTTTTTTTTGAAATTTTTGAGGCTATCCATTCAATAAGCATGAGTACCATGAAAAAAAACATGGCATATTTAACAGCTGTAGTGTAATCGGACATTAAATAAAATTACTAATTTTCTAATTAATTGTAAGTGGAACTTCCATAACTAACAACCTTGAGTTTGCTTCAGCCTCAAAATTAATTTGACTCAAATTCCACAAGCCCATACCATCCCTTTTTGAAAGCCGCTGGTCGTTAATATTTATTTCACCATCAATTACAAATAAGTAAATTCCATTTTCTTTATCATTTAAAGAGTATTCATCTTTTGATTTAGAGTCATATTTTCCAATATGAAACCAAGCATTTTGGTGAATCCAAACTCCCTCATCGTTTTTATTAGGTGATAATATTTGATATAATTTATTTTTTTTCGANAAAGTGCTAATAGAAATTTGATCATATCTAGGAGTTACATTCTTTTTATTTGGGAAAAGCCATATTTGTAATAATTTACAATGGGAATCATTATTAGCATTGAATTCGCTGTGTGTTATTCCTGTTCCAGCACTCATNACTTGAATATCACCATTTTTAATAACAGTTCCATTACCCATATTATCTTTATGTTTTAGATCTCCTTCAAGTGGAATGGTAATAATTTCCATATTATCATGAGGATGAGTACCAAAACCTCTTTCTGGAGCAATACTATCATCATTTAAAACTCTTATTACTCCAAAATTCATTCTATCTGGATTATAATAATTTGCAAAACTAAATGAATGGTTTGCTTTTAACCAGCCATGATCAGCATGACCCCTTGTATTTGCTTTGTGAATGACACTATTCATAGTTTTTATTTCTTTGTTAGGAATGTGATTGAAACCAATTTGACTTTTTAGTTTGTCGTAAGTGGAAGTTTTGGTATTTGAATTCCCTTTTATTAATAAAGGCGATGAAAGCCCTACTGCACTTAAAACAGCAGATTTCTTTAAAAAATCTTTTCTTTTCATGTAGCGAAATTAAGAGTAAATCTTTAGAAAATAATTAATGTTGATTAATTTATAATTGGCTTTATTTTGTTCCCAATTAATTCAATAGATTTTAATAGTTGTTTATGAGATAATTCAGCATTATCCATTTGAAAAGTAAATCTTGAAATTCCTCCAAGGGCTTCACTATGTCTCAATATTTTTTCTGATATCTCATTTGGACTTCCAATCATCAGTGCTCCTAATGGGCCATTTTGAGCTTTAAATCTATCTAATGTAACAGGTGGCCACCCTCTTTCTTTACCAATTTTTGTAAAAGTTTTAGCATAACCGGGGAAGTAGTCTTCTACAGCTTTTTTAGAATTTTCAGCAACATANCCTAATGAATGTAAACCTACCTTTAATTTTTCAGAAGAATGTCCAGCTCTTCTGCCAGATTCTCTGTACATATCTACAAGCGGTTTAAATCTATGAGTTTCTCCTCCAATAACAGCAATCATAAGTGGCAACCCTAATTTACCAGCTCTAATAAATGATTGAGGTGTTCCACCAACTCCAATCCAAATAGGTAAGGGGCTTTGAATAGGTCTTGGAAAAATTATTTGATTATTGAGTTCAGGCCTAAAATTTCCACTCCAGTTTACATATTCATTATTCTGAATTTTAATTAAAAGCTCTAATTTTTCTTCAAAAAGTTGATCATATTNACTTAAGTCATATCCAAATAATTCAAANGCTTCAGTAAATGAGCCCCTNCCTGCGACTATTTCAGCTCTTCCATTAGAAATTAAGTCTAGTGTAGCATAGTTCTGGAAAACCCTAACTGGGTCAGCTGCACTTAGCACAGTAACAGCGCTAGTTAAAGTAATATTTTTTGTTTTTGTCGCAGCAGCTGACAAAATCATATGTGGGGCACTGTCTAAAAATTCTTTTCTATGATGTTCNCCAATGCCAAAAACNTCTAGACCAACTTCATCAGCTTTAATAATTCTATTTATAAGTTTCTCAACAGATTTAGCATTTTTTTTACTATTTGATTTATCAAATGATTCTGTTGCGGCAAAACTATCAACACCAATTTGCATTTTATAAATCTAATTAAATGCTATCAAGAAATTTTATTTATGAGTAATTAATTTTAGATAAAATTTTTATTTATGTTAGTCAACATCACCTAGATAAATTCCTAGCGCAAGGGCTGTCTGAACAAGAGAATCTTCTATTTCTACTTTTCTATAGGTCTCAATCCCTTTTTCTATCGGAAAGTCTACAACCTTTCTATCACTCCAAGCTACCATTCTATCGAATTTTTTTTNGGCTAGTAAATCAACTGCATGAACTCCAAATGCACTAGCTAAAATTCTGTCTTGAGTAGTAGGGGGCGCTCCTCTTTGGACATGTCCTAAAGTAGTTACTCTACATTCAGCNGAAGATTTTTGCATTATTTGATGAGCAATATATGTTCCAATTCCTCCTAATCTTTCTTCTCCATCAGCAAANTTAACAATACTATTTTTTCCATCTTCTTGTTTAACCGCTTCAGCTACTATTATAAGAGAATGTTTAATTCCATGCCTATTCATTTTTTCAAGTTTATTTACAATTCCATCAATAGAATATTTTATTTCTGGTATTAAAATCACATCTGCTCCACCAGCTATTCCAGCATTTAATGCAATATGACCAGCATCTCTTCCCATTACTTCAAGTATCATTGTTCTATTGTGACTGGCTGCTGTAAATTGTAAATTATCTAAGGCATTAGATGCAACTTTAACTGCTGTATTAAAACCTATTGAATTTTCTGTTGCACCAACATCGTTATCAATTGTTTTTGGAATGGCAACAATATTTAATCCACCTTTATCAGCAATACTTTTTAAAATCTTCATGCTACCATCTCCGCCAATTACAATAAGACCATCCAATCCAAGTTCATGATATCCACTTATTATTTCTATGGTTCTGTCTTTGAAAGTACCATCCTCCATTGGAAATTTAAATGGATTTCCTTTATTGGTAGTTCCTAAAAATGTTCCACCTTGTCTAAGTAAGTTTCCAGAAAACGTATTATAATCTAGTTTAATGTAAGAAACAGGCCTATTCATTAGTCCTACTGTTCCTTCTAAGATACCAAATACATCCATTTTATATTTATCCTTAGCTCTGTAAAAAATAGATCTAACTGCTGCATTTAATCCAGCACAATCTCCTCCACTTGTAAGTATGCCAATTCTTTTCATATTGTAAAATTAACACGAAGTTATTATTTATTAAGAACAATTAGCTTATAATGTTAAAAATATTAACAAATTTTAGCCCCATTCCTTGTTCTGTTTGAAGGTTGAATTAATATTANATCATCTNATTCATTGTTTATTGCTCCNAGNGTTAAAAATTCACTTTGGATATTAGCTATTTGNTTTTTTGGAAAGTTTACAACAGCAGTAATTTGTTGTCCGATTAAGTAATCACAATTGTAATTTTTAGTGATTTGAGCAGCACTTTTCTTAATTCCTAGTTCTCCAAAATCAACATGAATTATGTAAGAAGGNTTTTTAGCTTTGGTAAATTTTTCAGCTTTGATAATTGTTCCTACTCTAATATCAACTTTAAGAAAGTCATCCCAATTTATAAGTGTTTTACTCAATGTAAATTTTGATTAACATTTATCTTAAAATTAATACATATTCTAGATTAAAATACATTTATTTGTGTAATTATTTGATTTTATGGATATTAACGATATTGTTAAAGGAGGAGACGAAAGAATTACTTTAAACGAAAATGGGTTAAATAAATACCATGGCAATCCACTTATTTATGAATCTGTTTTTAATAGAGGNTCATGTACGATGTCTAACCTAAATGTTGATAGTAAGCGTGCAGTTGATAAAATGTTGAAAAAGCTTGAAAAAGAAGATTATGATAAGTTACTTAACGAACAGCAAAATCAACTAAAAAAACTAATTGATGTAGATTCTTCTAACGAATTTGATATTTTTTATGCTCCATCTGGAAGCGATTTATGTTATTATCCAATAATGTTTTCTAGAATTATTAATCCAAATCAAAAAATTTTTAGTGTTGTAACGTGTCCTGAAGAATTAGGTACAGGTTCTAATACAGCTATAAAAGGGAAATATTTTTTTGGCACGAATCAATTTGAAGAAAATGTTGTTAAAAACGATGTAATTCATAAAGAAATTACAATTGATCAAGAAGCATTTTCAGCTAGAGATGATCAGGGAAATATTTTAAATCATAAAACAGAAATTCTTGAAATTATAGATAGAAAAAGTATGGATAATCAAGTGATTGCCAATTTAGTTATTGGAAGTAAATCTGGAATTGTCGATAATATTTCTATGATTCCAAGAGCAAATAAAGACTGTTTTTGGGTGATAGATGTATGCCAAATGAGAACTACTCAGAAGTTAATAAATAATTTGATAAGATTAAATTGTATGGTGATGCTAACTGGTTCAAAATTTTATCAATCTCCTCCATTTTGTGGTGCATTACTGGTCCCAAAAAACATTACTTCTAAGTTGGTTAATATTACTGATAAAGCAGTAGCTCCTTTTCTTAAAATATTTAGCACTTCCGACATTCCATTAAGTCATCCTAAGCTTAGAAGTAAATTTAGACCTAACGAAAATTATGGAACACTTCTACGTTGGGAAGCAGCAGTAAGTGAAATGAAATTATTATCTTTTTATGGAGAAGATATGGTTACGATGTCTGTTGATAGATGGAATGCTTTCATTATTAGTCAGCTTCAAATTAAGAGTGATTATTTTGAACTGATGCCAGATCAGCAATTTACCAATAGATCTATCGTTTCTTTTAACGTTAAACATAAAGACGGAACCTTACTTACTGATGAAGAGTTAAGAGTTTTATACCTTGAAATATGCGCCAAAGAGAGAGACGATTTTTATGATTTTAAAAAAATTATTATTGGTCAACCTGTGAAATATGATAATAAATCTTTCATAAGATTAGCTCTTGGATCTTATAATGTTAGAATGCTTATTGCTAATGATTTTGATTTTCAATTTGACAAAAAATTAATTTCAATCATTCAAAAAGAGTTAAAGAAACTATATTGGTAGTAATAGTGTTAATGGGTTTTTAGATTAGATTTTTAAAAAACTTGGAAGATAACAAGACATATTACAATGATTTCTGTAAAAAAAATGAGTTGCCCATTTTTTTTCAACCCTGGTGGTTAGACGCAACTGCTGGAAAAAATAATTGGGGGGTTGCTATTTATGAGAAATCCAATGAAGTATTTGGTGTCCTTCCTTTTTATTATAAAAATAAAACAATCCTTAAATTTTTAGGATTGCCCATCTTTTCTCAACATTTAGGACCATGGTTAATATATCCAAAGGGTCAGAAAAACAATACAAAACTTGCTTTTGAAAAAGAAGTTTTAACCAACTTAATCAATCTTCTACCTAAAGCAAATGTCTCTGTAATAAAAGCTCACCATAGTATTCAAAATATACTTCCTTTTGTTTGGAAAGGATTCAATTCCACAGTTAAGTACACTTACATTCTTAAAGATATTTTAAGTAAGGAGGCTGCATTATTAGAAAATTTAAGTTCAGGAACAAGAAAAAATATCAAAAAAGCCCAAAAAATTGTTGAAATAAGCGAATCTGAAGATATATCGGAACTTTTTAATTTGATTCAACAGACTTTCAATAGGCAAAGAATGAAAGTTCCTTTTAATGGTAATCAGTTACAAAACCTATATAATTGCTGTAAAGAAAAAAAGAGTTGTAAAATTCTTCTAGCAAAAGATAAAGAGAATAACATCCACTCGGGAATATTATTAATTTGGAATCAAAAAACTGTTTATTATCTAATGGGGGGTAGTAATCCCAATTTTAGAAATAGTGAAGCCATGAGTTTAGTGATGTGGGAATCTATAAAATTTGCAAGTTCTTTTGCTAGAGAATTTGATTTTGAAGGCACGATGGTTGAATCTATTGAAAGATTTATAAGAGGCTTTGGTGGTATTCAAAAACCATATTATCAGTTATCGAAAGTAAGTCCTAAGTTTTTAAAACCTTTGTATGAAATTCGATATAGTTTAAGCTAAAAATATAAAATGAAAAAAATATTATTGTTAGGATCAGGAGAATTGGGAAAAGAATTTGTAATTGCTTGTCAAAGATTAGGTCAATATGTTATTGCTGTTGATAGTTATGATCATGCACCAGCTATGCAGGTTGCTCATGAAAAAGAAATCATCAATATGTTGGATGGAAATGCATTGGATGCATTAGTTGAAAAACATCAACCAGATTTAATTATACCAGAGATTGAAGCCATAAGAACAGAAAGATTTTATGATTATGAACATCAGGGTTATAATGTTGTTCCAAGCGCAAAAGCAGCCAATTTCACTATGAATAGAAAGTCTATAAGAGATCTGGCTGCTAAAGATTTGAATGTAAGAACAGCTCCTTATAGCTATGCCAAAAGTTTAGAAGAACTTAAAAAAGGTGTAGAAAACTGTGGATTTCCTTGTGTCATAAAGCCTTTAATGTCTAGCTCTGGTAAAGGTCAGTCTGTTATTAAATCTCCCTCTGACATAACAAAAGCTTGGAATTATGCAATTGAGGGTTCAAGAGGCGATTTGCAAGAAGTTATTGTTGAGGGATTTATTGATTTTGATTATGAGATTACGCTACTTACTGTAACACAAAAAAACGGACCTACACTATTTTGTCCACCGATTGGTCACAGACAAGAAGGTGGAGATTACCAAGAAAGTTGGCAACCAATGGAAATGGTGTCAGATCGGCTAAAAGAAGCCCAAGAAATGGCTAAAATAGTGACCAATGCTTTAGGTGGAGCTGGTATTTGGGGAGTAGAGTTCTTTATAACAAAAAATGCTACTTACTTTTCAGAGTTATCACCACGTCCTCATGATACAGGTATGGTAACTTTAGCAGGTACTCAAAATTTTAATGAGTTTGAATTACATGCTAGAGCTGTATTAGGATTCCCAATTCCAGAAATCAAACTTTTAAAAAATGGAGCGTCTGCAGTAGTTTTAGCCAATGATTCTTCAACCTCACAACCAGTTTTTTCTGGCCTAGAAAAAGCAATGAGTTCAAAAGAGTCTGATATTAGAATTTTTGGAAAACCGTCAACCAGGCCTAATAGAAGAATGGCTGTCATTCTAAAATATGGTTCTGAAGCTGTTGAAAAATTAGTTTCAAAAG
>NYYE01000036.1 GCA_002686655.1 Crocinitomicaceae bacterium
TTTAGAAGACGCTATTTCACTATTTAAATGTTTTAACTCATTCTCATTTACAAAAGCCATATCATCCGACATTTTAAGTTGAGCTTTAGCTTTTTTCTTTTTTAATTTAAGAATTTTTTTATCGATTTTTGATAGGCCCTTCTCACTAGTTATATCTAATTTCTGAAGTTCTAACTCATCAGCTTGGTTAGAAATATCATTTACTTTATCAATATTTTTTTTTATTTATTTCGATAATTCTGTTATTTGTTTCATTCTCATATTTATTTTGAGTAAATGCAACATCATCATCAACTAAAGCAACAACTTTATAAGTCTTAGGATTAGACTTTGAATCATAAACAACTCCATTAATTGTTTGTGCTGGAACTTCTTGGATATCTTCAGCTACTGGAATATTAATTGGTAAATTTTCAACAAATGCTATTGCTTCTTGTTCTTTTTTAGTTACTATTTCTTGATTTACACTATTATTTTCTACTATAACTTCTGAATTATCTTCATTTATAATATTTTCAGAACTACTATTTATAGATTCATTTAGTGAAGTTGGAGAATTATTAGTGGAAAGAATTTCATTATTTTGTGAGCTCTTTGAATTTACATTTGATGAAATATTTAAACTCTCATCATTATTTTCTTGTAACCCCTCAGTTGAATTATTGGAGACAACATTAAGTTCCTTATTAATTTTAACTACATCAACAATTACTGACTCTAACTGAGGGTTATTTTTTTCAATTAAATTGGTTTTTACAAACGTATTATCTTCTTCTAGAACAATTAAGTCAATATCATCTTCAAGCTCTAAATTATTGTATTCCTTAGAAACTTGAATATTTTCTAGTTTATCTGCTTCTAGAACCAATTGTTTCTTTTCAAGTTCTGAAGCTTCGTAAAGAGCAAAACCATCTTCTATTTCTATCTCGAGTTCAGATACTTTAGTCTGTAATTCATTTATTTTCAAGTTTTGCTGTTCTATAATTTTCTTCTTTTTTGTGTTATTTAAAATCTTTTTTTCTTTATCTATTTGAAAAATCAAACTTTCCTGATCGGATCTTAAATTTTGAGCATTAGTAAGGTGAAATTCAGAGTCTTCTTCTTTTAATTTTGCTTGTTGTCTAATATTTTGAAGAGTAGATTTTTCTTTATGCTCAACATTATTTAACTCCTTATTTATTGAAATGAGTTGTTCATTATTGGCGCTCTCAGCTATTAACTCTTCTTCAGAATTTAAATTACTTAATGATATAATTTCTTGTTCCTTTTTAGTTTTTTCTTCTTCAAGTCTTTTTGATAGAGCAATAGAATAATTGGCCTCTTCATTTAAAATTTTAGATTTCAAATTATATTCAGCAGCCAATTGCAATTGAACATTTTTAATAGAATCATTTTCTTGATTATCAATAGTTAACAATATTTCGTCAGCTTTTTCAGCATTTTCTAAAGATTCCTTAGTTTTTAATTTGGCAATATTTGAAATCAGCGTTTTTTGTTCAATTATATTATCTATACTTTCTTTTTTTATTTTAATAAGATTTTCTTTTTTATCATTAAAATCATTATCTCCTAAATCTAGGCTATCGTTAAATGTTATAGGTTCATCAACAATTATTTCAGAATCTGGATCTACAGACTCAGATTCATTATTAATAGCTATTTCATTTAACACACTATCTGGGAATTGATCAATATTAATTTCAGGTTCAGACATTTTCTTAAGTAAATTAGCTATGATAGTTGCCTCATCTTCTGGAGATTGATCAAAATAATCTTTAATGATTAATTTTTCCTGACCATTTTTTTTAATCAACTCTATTTCTTGTTTTAAAGCTCTTAACTTATTTTGAGCAGGGGCTTCTACAAGACCAGCATGAATCTTTTCACTTTTTGGAGTTTCTACAATAAACTTGTATTTTCCAGAATTAGGGAGTAAAATATTATATTTTGAATCGTTTCCAACAGTATATGATGCAATTAATTTATTGGTTCTAACATCCTGAATTTTAATATTAGCTTCTATATCATCTGGAATAATACTATTTTTAAAAGTACCTGCAATAATAATATTCTGCATAGGTAATACTTTAACTTTAACATCATATACATCAATTTTACCACCTTCAGAAGATCTTTTAGAAGAGAATATTGCATTTTCATTATTTCTGTCTACTATATATAATATATCATCATCGGTACTATTTATTTTATAGTCCAAATTGCTTATGGGTCCAAAATCATTAGAAGTAGATTCAAAATTACATCTAAAAATATCATAACCACCCATTGAATTATGACCTTTTGAACAAAAATAAAAAGTAGTCCCATCAGCATTTAAAAAAGGGAAATCTTCATCATATGATGAATTAATATTTTCAGGCAATAGTTTAGCTTCAGACCAGCCTCCACTAGAAAGCCACTTTCTATAGTATATATCTAAGCCATTTTCACCATTTTCACCATAACTTGAATAAAATAATAAATCTTTGACAGTCGGAAAGTAAATAATTGGTCGATGATTTTTCTTCTTATCTAACTTTGTTTGAAATTCTTCAGTAGGCAATATTCTTCCTCCAATTTGTTCTAAATTGTAACTGTAATTAAATTTATCCAAAGCCGTAGACTTTTTATCTATTACAACAATATCTGAGAGATTCTTCATTAAAGATTGTCCATTCTCACACATTTTGACATACATATCAATATTAAGTGACTTTGCTAGCTTAGCATTGGCAAGTTTGCTAAACTTGTTATAGTTATCTAATGCGTCTTGAAAAAGGTAATTATAATGAAATACTCTCCCCAAGTAGAAAAACGCTCTAGGGTCAACATTTACATCTTTAATAGCTTTTTTTAGATAAGGAATTGCTTTTGATTTATCAGCATATTTAAATAACACACATACGCCATATTTAAAATTATACTCAGCATTGTTTTTATTACTAAGAAAACTTAACATAAGTGGTTCAGCTTCTACAAATTTTTTATCTTCAAATAGTTTATTGGAATATTTAATTTTTTCAGCCTCATTTTTAAAAGTTTCTTGAGATAAACCAAAAAATGAAAGCGAAAGAAAAAGAATAAAAAAATATGACTTAATTAATCTCAAAATCTATCTGTTTTAATTTTTTTTAAGTTTAATTTTCATCTTATTCTCATCTTTATTAAGCAGTCTGTAAATGTTAGGTTTATGAGTTAAAATAACTAAAATAGAAATGAAAATAGAAAAATAGACCACTGAAATAGATTCAACCCTAATAATAAATATAGTGATAATAGGAAAAAAAATTGCAGCTACTATGGCTCCCAAAGATACATAACTTGAAAAAATAAATATTAATAAAAAAATAACTACACAACCAATTGCTGCAGAAAAATTAATAGCTAAAATAATTCCCATAAGTGTTGCCACGCCTTTTCCTCCTTGAAATTTTTCATAAATAGGAAAAACATGACCAATTACAGCAGTAATCCCTACTACTAATTGCATATTAATGAATTCTGATGATTGGGGTTCATAAAGTATTAGTGAAGTAAGTATTTTGACAGAAACCCAACCTTTTAATATATCAAAAAAAAGTACTGTGAATCCAGCAACTCTACCAATAACTCTAAAAGTATTGGTTGCGCCTGCATTATTACTTCCGTAGTCTCTAACATCAACACCAAAAAACCATTTACTTACCCATATAGCAGAGGGAATTGAACCTATGAAATAAGCGAGTAAAACTGCAATTACATTATTTAACTCAAATATATTTTGCATTTTATTTCATGAAAGTAGCTACAAAGGGCGCAACATCTTTTGGAGCACCAAGCATAAATTGATAATCAATTTTGTCTTTGACCTTATTTTTGGTTTCGTCTTTTTTTGTTTCCGAAACAATTTTATTAAACTCTTCATTAGAACTAAAAACTTTCATTAGACCCTTCTTATAATTAAAATAATAGAAATTATCTTTATCTAGTTGTAAATAAATTGTCATATCATTACCAGTCAATTTTCTAGAAATAACTACTTTACCCTTAACATATTTCATTATCTGCCTTTTATTGATGTTGGAAATTCCAATATCACCATAAGAAACATAAGCTTTTCTATTAGAATTCCACTTAAATCGTATATCTCCAAAAAAGAAAGGCTTTTCTAAACTCTCTGGGAATTTCTTAATTTTACCACTTATCAATATATCTTCAATCATTTTTTCAGCCTCATCATTTCCTACATATTCTCTTAATGCCTTTTCATAATAAGAGTTTTCAGTGTCTAATGATCTTAAATCCGGAAAATCTAATATAGATTTACTTAAATTATTTAATGCATTTTCACTAAAAAGAAAGTTAAAAATGGTTGATGTTTTAAAATCAGTTGCCCACTTTTTGGGATTAAATTTTATTTCTCCAGCAGGCATAGCTTCTACCTGATCTAAATCTATAGTAAAGTCAAATTTACCAGATGATTTTAGTCTACAACTTTCAATATTTAATGATGTGTAATTTCCAGGAAGCTTGTATTCAGTTAATTTATCTTTATTTGAAAGTTGGTATTCTTTTTTAGAAGCATTATACCTTAAAAATCCATCCGCACTAATTAGATCTAAATGTTTATCATTGGTTTTTGAAGAAAGAAAAGATGGATACAATGAAAGAGAATCAGTATTATTAAATACCATTCCCGAATAAATATTATAAAAACTAGAGTTTTTGTCTGTTGAGTCAAATTGAATAGGAATGTAAATGTCTACAGGATCAATTACAGCACTAAACTCAATCCATTCTTGATTAATATTTTTACAACTATGTGCAATTTGAGTATATCCAGTAAATTCTAAATTTTCTGAAGTTGAGGATAGGTTAACATCCCCATAAAAGCTGTAATTGGGACTAATTTTAAAATCTTTATTCTTCTTAATGGTTGCTTTTCCATGTGTTTCATCAGTTGTATCTGGTTGAATTTCAGAGAAAAAGATGTTTTGTTTGTCACCATTCAAATCAATATAATCATAGATACCAGATGCTAAATAGTCATGTCGAGTTAAAATTTCTACATCTGCGTCATACAAAGAATAATATTTAGTTATATCATTTGTTAATATTTTAGCATTTTCTAGAGGATCTATTTTGGCTTTTCTTCTAATTACAATTTTACCGCTATCAGGTGAAATTCTTGAATCTGCAACCTTAATAAATTTAATTTCATTACAGGAAATTCTTTTTCTTCTTACGTCAAATTTTGCTTTGGATGATCCAAAATTTAAAGAATCTTGATCAGGATGAATTGAGAAAAAATTTGAGGTTGCCAAATCTAAATCAGTATCAATATTTATATCAGCCTCAGCCTGTTTACTATTTTCCATTTCTAAATTATCATTATCCATATACCAATTAAATTGGTCCATGTAACATATATATTGGTTTTCAGGGAAAGTGACAAAACTTTCACCAGAATTTGATTTAAATTCTCCTATTCTGGTTTCAAAATCTACTCTTGCATTAAGATTTTGAGTTTTAAATGATAAAGCATCCAATTCATTATTTAAAGAAACCAATCTAAACTCTGAAGTATCTGCTAGAATAGCATCTGTTTCATAAGTATATCTGTAGGATTCTACTTCTCCAGATCCAAATCGCATAATTCCTTGGCCTATAATACCATCATAACCTAATTTTAATTCCCCCATTAAGTCAGAATCTTCATCATCAAAAAATAAAAAATTTGAGTCTAAAGAATATGCATATAATAAGCTTTCTTTTGGAATGTAGGAAACTTTACAATCTGTTCCTTTAACTAGTGGGATTTCTGGGTCAGATTCTTGTTTTTTGTTTAGATAAGTATGGGCTATAGCTGTTACAGAGTCTGGAAAAAAAGTTAAATCATCTGAAATGGCAGTAGAAGTATAAAACTCAATAGTTCCAGTTCCTTTAAGACCTTCATTTGATAATCTAATTTCATTGTCATAACTAGCTAATTGATTATAAATTTTAAAACCATCAACGGGGGTATTTTTAATAAAACCAAGAGAATAATCTGGCATAATCATTAAAGACTCTGTAAAATCAGGAAAAATCCCACCAGACTTAAACAAACCTTTTAAGTTTAAGCCTTCGTTAGCAAATTCATCCAAACTATCCATTTCAAAGGGCTCTATAATAAACATGAAATCTTCTCTTTTATAAATACCTTTTTGAATAGAAGGATCATCATAATAAACATAAGTAGGAGTATTAGAATGTAAAATAGGAAATTCATGATGAGAGGTATCAACACCAGACTTGTTATCTGGCTCATCAATTTCTATGTAACCTTCTAAAGATCTAATATTTGACAGAGATCTAACTAAACTACCCTTTCGTTTAGATTCTAAATAATCAGCCCAAATAAACATTGAATCACAATGTGCCATGTTTAGTTTAAAGTCGTTGTATATAAATGAAAAGTCAGAACCATAATATTGGGTTTTACCAGCAGTAATAAGACCATCAAAATTTATATCTCTATTTTTTTTAATAGTCAAACTATTTCCTTGTGGTTTAATCCAAACTTTATTTTTGAGACTTAGCACTACCCTATCTATTCCAAATATTTTTAAATCTAAAGAAGTTAAACTTAGTCGAGCGTTTGTAGAAGCATTAGAATTAATAATTAAGACATCATAATCTTTTTTTCCAGATCTATTATCAATGTAATTAAAAAGTTTCTCATTACAATTAATCAATTGTCTATCAGCATCATATATTACAAAGCCCAACTCTGTTAAATTAAAAAGTATAAATTGTAAATCGTTAATACTTTTTCTTAAATATTTAGCTAATCCAATAGAGCTAAACATTTTACTATTAACTTGTTCGGAAAATCTTCTTATGTCAATTAGCACATTCCCATATGGTGTATTTAAATTGTCATAAGTATTGATATCGAAGAAATTTAAAGAGGCAAATTGTGATCTTGTTTCTTCTGAACCTTCAAGAGCTTTAAAATCTATTAATGGATCACCTACTTTCCAAACTAGTGATTTAGTATACATATCTAATTGATGAAAACTATTGTAAAAAGGAGCAGCAGAAATTCCATCATTTCCTCTAGTTATTAAAAGTGACTTAGTCTTTTCAGAAAAAACTAAATTAGCGGAGGGGTGAATAATAGAATCTTTATCTAGATTAAACTTAATTTTAGCATTATCAGATGATATTCCATCTTCGTTTATTATAAATCTTATAGACTCTGCTGTTAAGACTTCTTTACCATTGTAACTTAATTTTAATTTTGATAGATTTTCAATTGATCCTGAACCATAAAGGTTTCTTCCTCTCAGAGTAAAACCTCCATCAAATTCTATATTCTCATTATTATTTAATTTTTTAATATTCAGTCTTTTATCATAGGATTCAAAAGCAGGATACGTTACTCTTTTATAAGAAATAACAGAAATTACTTTTTCGGTTAATTTTCCTTTGATGGGTTGATCAAAATAATTACTATAAAAAGTAACTGAATCTATATAATATGAAGAGTTTTTTAAAGCTAAATTATATTTATCAAATTTGGCATAAAAAATATCTTTATCCTTTCTAGCTCTTTGCCAATCAATCTTTCCTTTGTTTCCTAACCAAATTGAAGTTAGTGGGAAATATTGACCATTAGTATTATAGATAACAGAGCTATCTCCTTTAGAAAAACACTTTAAATCAATATTTTCAAAGGTAAAAACTGGTACTTTTTTTAAATATTGAATGTCGAAGCTATCTTTTCTAGATATTTCCCATCTAGTGGCTGCTTTTTGGGATCTGGATGTTAAATATATTGTACCATCCAAAAATAAATTTTCAGAAACTTTTAAAAATTGCTGTATACGCTTATTAGTAGCCTTTTTTAATAACTGATCCAATACATTTTGCCATTTTTCAAAATTCTCAGCACTCATTTTAGAATCTGAATAATAATAAATGGCATTAAAATAAGAGAAGAAATCTGGGTATGGTCTTAAACCTTTAGAAACCATAGCGTTTAAAGTTGCATAAACATGAGCTTTATTATCTGGAGTAAAAAACTCTCCTAACCAAAGAGGTTCAAAAGATTTTACATATTTTTTAGCTTTTGACTTATCATAAGTTCCTAGGAAAGTTTGAACATCTTTTAGGAATTTTTCTGGCTCAGGGGTAAAGGTACTTTGACTAAAACCCAAATTAAAAAAACTAAAAAAAACTATTATACATATTAAAAATTTAAATTTCATACTCTGATATTTTTCACAACTAAAACCACCCAATCATTTTCTTTATTTGAATTTAAAATTTTTAATCCATTTTTTTTCAAGAAGTCTGAAATGTAATTAACATCAGAATATAGAAAACCTGACAAAATTAATACAGATTCGTTTTTTACAACTTTTAAAAAATATTTAAATTCTTCAACTATAGTATTTCTATTTATATTAATTAGAATAAAATCATACTTTTTTTGAGGGATATTTTCGCCTGTTCCATTGATTAAATTAATAGAATTTGAATTATTTATTTTTAAATTTTCCATAGCACTATTATTTACCTTTTCATNAATCTCAACAGCATCAACATAGTTAGCACCAAGTTTAGCTGAAATTANNGAAAGGATAGCTGTTCCAGAACCAAAGTCCAATACAGATTTCCCGATAAGGTGGTGTTTAAATAACTCCTTGGCCATCAATCTTGTTGTTTCATGATGCCCTGTACCAAATGACATTTCGGGATTAATTATTATATCGTACTTTTTATTTGTTGGTTGATGAAAAGAAGCTCTAACAGAGCATTGATCATTAATTTCAATTATCTCCAATTCACTTTCCCACTTTTTATTCCAATTTTCATATGGTTTTTCATAAATAACATAAGAAGAAAATAAAAATTCATATTTTAGATAGATTAAATCAAAATCTTTTTTATTCAATGTTTTTTNAGGGATATACCCTTTAAAAAATGATGAATCTTCTTGAAAAGCTTCAAAACCAATATCAGCTAGACTTTGCTTAAATACATCAACTATAGGATTTCTGTTGTCAAAAAAAAACTGAAATTCTAAATAATTCAATTTAAAATGAATTAATTATAGATTCAAAGCTGTTAGAATCTAAAGATGCTCCTCCNATTAAACCTCCATCAATATCTTCCATTGAAAATAATTCTTTTGAGTTGCTAGGTTTACAACTTCCACCATAAAGAATTGACAAATTATCAGCTATTTTATTTCCANAANTTTCTTTAACAAGACNTCTTATAAATGAATGCATATTTTGTGCATCAGAGGAATCTGCAGTAAGACCNGTACCTATTGCCCAAACCGGTTCATATGCAATAATAATTTTTTCAAAATCTGAAGCATTTAAATTATTTAGAATATTATGTAACTGGGATTTTACAATGTTATAGTGATTTTTANTTTCCCTTTCATTAAAAGATTCACCACAGCAAAATAATGGAGAAATATTTTGTTGAATTAACATTTTTGTTTTTTGAAAAATTAGATCATCAGATTCGTTATGATATTGTCTTCTCTCAGAATGTCCAACAATGGAATATTTTATATCTAATGATGAAAGCATTTGAGAGGAGAATTCTCCAGTATATGCACCATTTTCATTTCCTGAAACGTCTTGAGAGGATATATATATATTATTAGCTCCACTAAATGAATCTAAATAAATTGATGGTGGGGCTATAATTACCATTACATCATTTGGAAAACTTTTAGATTGTAAATTATTAAAAAGTAGATACGCCTCTTCTTTATTAAGATTCATTTTCCAATTTCCAGCAACAATTTTTTTTCTCATTTGTATTTACTTTTTTAAAACATTCACTAATTCTTCAGCATCAAAGGCTTTATCACCTATTCCATTGAATTCTTTAATAATATTACCATTCCACATGTAAAACACACCAGGAGTATCTCTTTCCCATGTAAGAACATCATAGAAAGTTGAAATATCNAAAACTATATAACTGAATTCATTTCCTGCGTNATCAAAAAAATCAGGAATTTTTTCTACCTCTTCTTCCATAAAAACTATTTCAACTTTAGGAAAGTCAGAGTTAATACGTGATAAAGAATCAATGGATTTTATGGTAGCTCTGCAATGATCACATCCTGGTGCAAAAAAACATAACAATAATCTACCATCATCTGCCATTGGTAATAAATTTCCAAATTCCGACTTTACNTGATCAGGTCCTGATATTGCTACTGATTCTTTATTATTAAATTCTTTTAAATCAACAGAAATATTTTCTGAGCTTTTAATTGGTAGGTAAAAGAAAATTAAAATGACAGAAAATAAATAGACCAAAAACCCATATGTTATCTCCTTATTGTTGAAATTTTTCTTCTCTAAAAGTTTANTTAGAATTAGCAATAAACCAATTGCAAAAATATTTTTAATTATTGCTTCTAAAGGGGTCATTGGTAGTAAAGCTCCAAAACAACCACAGTTACCGCTATTTCCAGTTAAATAAATCTGAATTANCAAGTGAAAGCAAAAAGCGGTAAGTACTGAAATTGTTAATGGAACAACTATCCTTTTAAGTTGAAAAGGAAGTAATATTAAAAAACCTAGAGAGAATTCTAAAGCAATTAATATTCTAGAGATATAAGCAGCAAAACCTGATTCAAAACCTAAAGGAACTAATTGTTTAGCTTCAAAAGTTGTAATAGAAAAATAGGCAGATGGTTCGTGGTATATTTTAGCATATGCTGAAACTAAAAAAAGAATGGCAATAACAATTCTTATTAACCAAATAGCAGTTCGTTTTTTACTCATAATATTTAAGATAGATGAATCATTGCAAAAACACTGTAATTAACCATNTCAAAATAATTGGCATCAATTCCTTCAGAAATAAGCGTCTTTCCTTTATTATCTTCAATTTGTTTTACTCTTAAAACTTTCATTAAAATAAGGTCTGTAAGAGAGGAAACTCTCATATCTCGCCATGCTTCACCATAATCATGGTTTTTTTGTTGCATTAAATCTTTAGAGAGAATTATTTTATTATTGTAAAGTTCAATCACTTCTTCAGCTGGTATTTCCATTCTTTTGTCATTGCTGAAATCAATTTGGATAAGTGCCATAATACAATAATTAATAATTCCAATAAACTCAGATTCAATTCCTTCATTTATCATTGAAGAACCTGTTTCTTGTATGGTTCTTATACGGTTTGCTTTAATGAAAATCTGATCTGTTAGAGAACTAGATCTTAAAATTCTCCAAGCAGTACCATAATCTAGAGTTTTCTTTTTAAAAATCTCAGTACATTTGATAATTACATTATCGTATTGCTCAGAAGTATTAGACATAAACTAAAAAATAATTTTAACAGGTGAAAGATACATATTTACTTGATAATTATTCTATAAATTTTAATGGAAATCTTTTAAATTTAAATACTCCTATTATAATGAGTATTCTAAATACAACTCCAGATTCTTTTTTTGATGGTGGAAATTACAACTCTCTTGAGGGAGCTTTGAAAAAAGTTGAAAAAGATTTAGAATCGGGAGCAACCATAATAGATATTGGAGGTTATTCTACAAAACCCAATGGACACGAAGTTTCTTTAGAAGAAGAAATTAAAAGAACCATTCCCTACATAGAAGCTATTATAAGAAGATTTCCTAATGTAAATTTGTCAATTGATACTTTTAGAGGTAAAGTTGCTTCTTTAGCTTTACAAGCTGGAGCTGGTATGATCAACGATATTTCTGCATGGAATATTGATGATGAAATGATAAAGATTGTATCAAAATATAAAGTCCCATATGTACTTATGCACATGAGGGGAAAACCAAAAACCATGCAGAATCAACCTCATTATGATAACTTAATTAAAGATATTTTAGACTTTTTAGTTAAGAAAATTGATATTTTAAAATCAAATGGATTAAAAGATATTATTATTGATCCTGGATTTGGATTTGGAAAAACGATTGCTCATAATTATTCAATTTTATCAAATTTAAATTGTTTTAAAGTACTAAAACTTCCAATATTAGTTGGAATCAGTCACAAATCAATGATATATAAAAAATTGAAAATTAGTAAATTAGATACACTTAACGGAACTACTGCTTTAAACATGTATTCACTCTCTAAAGGAGCAAAAATATTACGTGTTCATGATGTTAAAGAAGCAATGGAATGTATTAAGTTAAGTGAAGCAATTAATAAAAATTATTAAATGAGAATTTCTGTAATAAACACTGGGAACTTTAAATTAGATGGTGGTGCAATGTTTGGCGTTGTTCCTAAAAAACTTTGGTCAAGGACAAATCCTGCAGATCAAAATAATCTTTGCACTTGGGCAATGAGAAGTTTACTGATAGAAAATGGAGAAAAACTTATTTTAATAGATACTGGTATAGGGAATAAACAAGATGATAAATTCTTTAGTCATTATCATTTACACGGAGATGATAATTTAGAAAAATCATTAAGAAATGCGGGTTATTCAAAAGATGAGATTACTGATGTATTTTTAACACATTTACATTTTGACCACTGCGGAGGTGCAGTTCATTGGAAAAATAATGAAAGAACTATTTTAGAACCTTATTTTAAAAATGCTATATATTGGAGTAACAAAGAGCATTGGAAATGGGCAATCCAACCAAACCCTAGGGAAAGAGCTTCTTTTTTAAAAGAAAATATTTCACCAATTCAAGAAAGCGGACAATTAAAATTCATAGAAAGGAATGGGCAATTTTCCAGATCTGTTTTTCCTAATATGGATGTTTTTTTTGCTGATGGCCACACAGAAAGCCAAATGATACCTATTATCAAATACAAAAGCAAATCAATAGCTTTTATGGCTGATTTACTTCCAAGTGTGGGTCATATACCACTCCCTTATGTAATGGGCTATGACACAAGACCACTTAAAACTCTTAATGAAAAATCATTTTTTTTAAATTTTGCCTATGAAAATGATTATTTACTTTTTCTGGAGCATGATCCAATTAATGAGTCATGTAAATTAAAAAAGTCTGATAAAGGAATACAGCTAGACACCACTCATAATATTATTGATTTTCTTTAAATGCTGGATAAAAAAGAAATTCGTTCTCTGGCGATACCAGCAATACTATATAACATTACCGAACCTTTAATAGGTTTAGCAGATACAGCTATCATTGGACAAATGGAAAACAATTCAACCATTGCTCAAGGAGGTGTTGGTCTCGCAGCAGGTCTTGTAGCCACACTAATTTGGGGTTTTGCTCAAATGAGAACATCACTTTCTGCTATAATTAGCAGACAATATGGCGCTCAAACAATAAGCAGAATAAAATCATTAATTCCTCAAGCTTTAGTTGTTACAATACTAACAGGCATAATACTAGCCATTTTATTAGGCATTAATTATAATAATGTATCTCACTTTTTATATGGTGATATAAATGCTATGACATATACATTTTCTGAAAATTATTTCATCATAAGATTATATGGACTTCCATTAGGACTTTTAATCGCTTTATTTTTTGGCATTTTTAGAGGATTTCAAAATACATATTGGGCTATGTATATTAGTGTGATTGGAGGACTCAGTAATATTTTTTTAGACTACATACTTGTTTTAGGAATTGATAATTTTATTTCACCCATGGGTGTTAAAGGTGCTGCATGGGCTTCAGTTATATCTCAAATATTAATGACTATATTATGTGTCATTTTCTACTTAATTAAAACACCATTTAATTTTAAAATTAGATATAAATTAAATCCATTTTTCAAGGAAATGATTTTGATTTTTGTGAATATGTTTGTAAGAACAATGGTCTTAAATTTTGTTTTTATCATTTCTAACAGATATGCCAATAGTTACGGAAATAACTCTTTGGCTGCATATACAATTGGATATAATATTTGGATTTTTAGTGCCTTTTTTATTGATGGTTATTCAAATGCAGGAAATGCATTAGCAGGAAAATATATGGGAGAAAAAAATAATGAAAAATTAAAAAAACTAGGTAATGCACTTTTAAAAATAAATATTAAAATTGCCTTGGCTTTGATGACTATTTATAGTCTTTTATATCCATTAATTGGCAAAGTATTTAATTCAAATGAAAATGTTATTGAAATTTTTGAAAATATATTCTGGATAGTAATTCTAGCCCAACCATTCAATTCAATAGCCTTTACATTTGATGGTATTTTTAAAGGCTTAGGAAAAGCAGTAGATTTAAGAAACACCTTAATTATAGGAACATTTTTATTTTTTATTCCAACTATTTATTTACTTGACTTAATAATTCCTCAATTAATTAGTGTGTGGATTGCTTTATCTATATGGATGCTTTACAGAGGGATATCCTTGCTAGTGAAGTTCAGGAAAATTGTTAATTCTTAATCAAAATTTTATTTGATATAAATTCTCCACTTTCTAATTTAAAAGTAACAACATACATTCCAGCAGGAAGATTTTCATTAAAAAGAATTTTATTCATTCCATTTTTCAAATTAATTTTTCTATTACTTACAACTTTACCAAAGTTATTAGTTATAATATATTCAATAATTTGAGATTTATTTACACATATTTTAGATGTAAATAATCCATTGGATGGATTAGGAAAAGATTTTAATGTTACTGGAGTATATTCAACTAATCCTGTATTATCTTGATTAACGTAAACAAAAAAAGTATAATCCATAGAATAAGTACCATTAAAAAATCTAGAGTTAATGATATACGGCTCTGTCCTAACATCATTGCTTGTTGGTGTCCAATTGAGAGTAACCTTCTTTTCGTAAGGATTGTTAGTTGATGTAATTGTACTAGTCATGGGATTTATACTATCATCAAATGTCTCACCTATTCCATCAAAAGAAAGAAATAATGAGCTACTGTCTAATACAAATAAATCTATAGTTAAAGTGCCGTTTGCGATAGATTCAACAAAAGGAATTCCATTTAGGTCTGTTGAGAAGTTGTTTAAATTAGAAAGAGCCGGTAAATTACCATTTGGAAGAACTATAAACTGCATATCCCTCCTTATTTCACCAATTTTTAAACCATTCCTGAATTCTTCGCAGACAACCGTGTAAACATAATTACCTACTATTGATGCTGTCCAGGATAATTCGCCAGTAAAGGAATTGATTGTTAAATCACCTCCGGATATAGCTGGTGGAAGTGAATAACCAGTGATTGGATAGCCATTAGGAAAAGCTCCAGAGATGTAATCATAAGGTGTGTCCAATGACCAACTTAAAGAGTCATTTTCTTCATCAAATGGTAATGGATTATATTGCCAGGAGCTATTTACTGGAACACATACTACAGGCGGAGAAAGAAAATAAGGAGATGAAGTAGTCGTAGTTAAATCAACTGTAAAATTACAATCTAAAAACATGGAAAGTGCTCCTGGATTTACCATATTAGCAATGGAAGGGTTTCTACAGCAATTATTCCAAGTTACCGTATAATTTCCAGGGATAAAACAAGGGAAAACAGCAGAATAAAAATAAACTTCTGTCCCATAACAATTATTTGGCAATAAAGATGTATTTGATATTCCAAAAACAGGATGAAATGCAGTACTGTCAAGGCTGGATACAATCGTTGAAACTTGATTACCAGCCGAGTCATAAATATTTAAAGTTTGATTATTGTTTAGTAGAATTCCAGTAACATCTCTATATAAAGTTAAAAGAATTTCGTACTGTCCAACTTGATCATTTTGTACTACTATTTCTCCACCCATGAGATGGGATGATCTAGCAGAAAGACTACAAAAGAAAATTAAAGAAATAATTAAAATGTTTTTCATGTTTTATAATATAATAAAAAAAGATGGCAATGTCATTAAAATATGAGTTAAATTATCTAATTATTAGTTTTTTAGATTTATTATTAATCATAAGAAGATAAATTCCTTTATCTATATCTAAATCAACCACATAGGGACTATTTGAATTAACTTCTAAAAATTTTGTCAAAATCAATTTTCCAGAAAAATCAAAAATTTGTATTGATCTTAGTTTAGACTTTTTATCAATAATATTTAGAGAAAATTTACCATTATTTGGATTTGGGAAAAAAGAAAAGTTTATGTTATTATTTTCAAATATACTTACTGAATTTCCAACGTTTATAGAATCCGTAATCGAACATGCATTTCCATCAGTTAATGTAGCTGTATAACTTCCTGGATTAAGCCCTGTGAGAGGATTAGAACTACCACCTGTACTCCAAAGCAACTGATGCGGCATTGGACCTGAAACAACTGTAACAAAAACTTCACCATCAGCGCAAGTATTACAGGAAGCAGAAACTGGGTTCATAATTATTTCAGGTAAATCATAAATAGTAAGAACTACATTACTAGTATCAAAGCATCCACTACTATCTATTGCTGTTAATGTTATATTATGAACACCTGTTGTATTAAAATTATAAATCCAACCTAAAGCAGAAGGACTGGGATTAAAAACTAATCCATTATCTGTCCAGATTAAACTGTCTGCTATAGTACCTAAATCAATAAAAGAACTGGCATCCCCAATACAATTAGAATTATTGGCTAAGTTTATAGATGCAACTGAACTACAACAGATCCCTATATTTAGAGAACTTGAATTGGTTTCAATTAGGGTTCCTGCAGAATATTGATTAACTATTAAAACATAGTTATTCGAAGGAATTGTTCCCAAGACAACTGTCTCATTGTAAGGAGTGATTACTGGTAACCCCAATCCACCACAAGTAACATTAATATCAATATTTATGGTGTTCCCGGAAATTGTATGAGAAGAAGTATAAGTACAATTACTTGAAGGCATATTCCCAACAATAAAAATAGATACAATATCGCAGTCATTTGCTGGAAATGGTGAAGTATTCACACTGGTTATCCAAGATTGAGAAAAAAAGTAAAAACTGTAAATAAAAAAAGAAAAAGTAATTAAATAAGCTTTCATATTTATTTATATTATCAAACGTTTAGATTAGAAAAAAGTAGGGGTGTATATAATTCATGAATATTTTTTTTTTGATTCTTTCCATAGATTATCCATTTCTTCTAGGCTCATGTTATCTAAGTTTAATCCTTTTCTATCGACTTCTTTTTCTAAAAAAGAGAATCTTGAAATAAATTTTTTATTGGTTCTTTCCAATGCTAATTCTGGGTCAACTCCAATAAAACGAGCATAATTAATAAGTGAAAACAGAACATCTCCAAATTCTTTTTCCACTTTTGTTTTATTATTTTTGATAATGACTTCATCATGGAGTTCAGCAAACTCTTCCTTAACTTTTTCAAAAACCTGATTCATATTTTCCCAATCAAAACCAACTCCCCTAGCCTTGTCTTGAATTCTAGTAGCTTTAACCATTGCTGGAAGTGATTTTGGAACACCTTCAAGTACAGATTTTCTTCCATTTTCAAGTTTAATCTTTTCCCAATTCTTTTTAACCTCTTCTTCTGTCTTAGCAGTATCTTCTCCATATACATGAGGATGTCTTTCAATTAATTTTTCACATATTGAATTGATTACATCATTAATATTAAAGTCATTTGTTTCAGAAGCAATTTTTGAATAAAAAACAATATGAAGCAATAAATCGCCTAGTTCTCCTTTAATTTCCTTCATATCTTTATTCAAAATAGCGTCAATTAATTCATAAGTTTCTTCAATTGTCAAATGGCTTAGAGATTCCATAGTTTGCTTTTGATCCCATGGACATTCAGCTCGTAGCCGATCCATTATTGATAAAAGTTTGTCAAAAGAGGATTTTTTTTTCATATTAATTTTTCGATATTATTCAAAATAGGAATTATCTATGAACTTTAAGAAAATAATTGCCTAATTTTGTTCTATGAAAACAGTTCTTCTTTCTATTGCTTTATTAGCAATTTGTTTTGCAGGTATTGCCATTAAAATAATATTTAAAAAAGATGGAGAATTTTCTGGAACTTGCGCAAGTAACAACCATCTTTTAAATAAAGAAGGAGAATCTTGCAGCTTTTGCGGAGCTATGCCAGATGAAAAATGCAAAAAACCAGTCGAACAAAGTATCGCTTAATAAATTAATTTTTATATGAAAAAAGGCAAAAGTATTGGAATCTTATTAATAGTAATAGGACTACTCTTTCTTCTAAATAATTTAAATCTTATTAAAGTATCCATAGTAGAATTAATTAGAGTTTATTGGCCTGTAATTTTAATCTGGATTGGAATCGATAAACTTATTTCTAAATCAGCGGAAAAAGATTCTTAAAAGTTACTCCATTCTTTATAAGAATTTAATGAGTCATAAATCATATAACAGAAAATACTATCTGATTTATATTTATTTATATATTTTATGGACCTTTCTTTCCCCATCACCATAAATGAAGTGGCAAGGGCGTCAGCGTTAGCAGCCATTTTACATATTACCGTTACACTTAGCAAAGAATTATTTACTGGGAAACCAGTATTAGGATTAATGGAATGTGATACTTTTTCGCCATTAATTATCTTAAATTTTCTATAATTTCCAGAAGTGGCTAAGGATTTATTTTTTAGCTCTACTATTCTTTGAAAGCCAAATTGACCAATTAATGAACTGTCAACTGGTTTCTCTATTCCTATTTTCCAATAATCACCATTATTATTGACACCTTTTGAAGATAACTCTCCACCTATCTCAATTAAATAATTTTTGATTCCTCTATTAACTAAAAATTCACTTACCAAATCAACACTATATCCTTGTGCAACAGCGTTAAAATCCAATTTAGAATTCTTATTTTTTTTGCAAATAAATGACTCGTTCCCTTCTTTTTTTATTTCAAAATTAGAATCTAAATTAACATGAACTAATAATGAATCTTTAATATAGCTAGAGTCTATTAATGGATCTGATCCAGAGTAAAAACCCCAGTAATTAACCAGTGGATAAACTGCTGGGTTAAATAGACCATCAGTCTTCTGATTAATAATTTTAGAAAAATTAAAGCAATAAGAAAATAAATCTTTCTCTTTTAAATTTAAACATGAATCTTTAGCATTGTTAATACTACTTATAAAACTAGTAGAGTCATAAGTAGATAATTGATTATCTATTTCATTTAGAATAGAATCTATAGAACTAGTAAAGTCTCTTTCTAAAAAATCCTGATACTTAATTGAATAAGTTGTCCCCTGAGCGAAGCCTTTTACAGTTGAAAATGGTTTGTTTTCATTAACAGAATTACAAGAAAAAAAAGAAAAAGAGATAAGTAAATAAAGAAATATGAAATTCTTAGAATTACCCTCCAAAATCATCAAATCTTACTTGTTCAGGTGGAACACCCCAATCGTCACACATTTTAAGAACAGCTTGGTTCATCAAAGGAGGACCGCAAAAGTAATATTCTATATCNTCAGGAGCTTCATGGTTAGATAAATACTGATCTATAACTGCGTTATGGACAAAACCTATGAAACCATCACCATTAGGATCATTAATATCTTTCTTCTCTACCCAGTTATCTTCCGGCAAAGCGTCTGATAATACCATATAAAATTTAAAATTGGGAAATTCTTTCTCCAAATCTCTAAAGTAATGAATATAAAATAGTTCAGCTCTAGATCTACCACCATACCAGTAAGAAACTTTTCTTCCTGTCTTTATTGTTTTAAATAATTCGTATAGATGAGAACGCATTGGAGCCATACCAGCACCACCGCCTATGTATAACATCTCTGCTTCAGAATGATTGATAAAAAATTCTCCATATGGTCCAGAAATGATTACTTTATCTCCTGGCTTCTGATTAAATATATAGGAAGAAGCAATACCTGGATTAACATCCATCCATGAATCATTAGCTCCATCCCAAGGCGGAGCTGCTACTCTAACATTAAGCATTATATTTCTACCTTCTGCTGGATAAGAAGCCATAGAATAAGCCCTTACAACTTCTTCATCATTTTTCATGGTTAGATTTCTTAAAGCATATTTACCTTCACTCCAATCTTTTTCAAATTTATCTGGCTCTCCAGGGTGGTCAGTTGGGTGCGCTTTTATATCCATTTCTGAAAACTTTGTTTCACCTTTAGGAATTTTAATTTGAATGTAACCACCTGCTTTATAGTCCATATCTTCTGGAATTTCAACAATAAACTCTTTAATATATGTAGCAACATTATAGTTAGATACAACAGTTGCTTCCCATTCTTTAATTCCCATGACCTCTTCTTCTACTTCGATCTCCATATCCTCTTTAACCTTAACCTGACATCCTAGTCTGAAATTATCTGCAATTTGTTTTCTAGAAAAATGAGGCTCTTCAGTAGGAAGTATNCTNCCTCCACCAGACATTACTTGACAAGTACATTGAACACAAGTACCACCACCACCACAAGCTGACGGTAAAAATATTCCTTCATTTCCAAGTGTGGTTAATAAAGTAGATCCTCCATCGACTTCTATAATTTTATCTCCATTTATTGTAATTTTAACCTTACCAGAAGAAACTAAAAATGTTTTTGCTAAAAGTAAAATCGCAGTAAGTGTTAAAACNATGACTAACAAAAAAATGATTGGTGTAATTATTTCCATTTATAAATTATTTATCCAAATTATATTTCAAAACCCATAAATCCTAAGAAAGCTAGNCCCATAAGACCAGTAATTAAAAATGCCATTCCAACCCCTCTTAAAGGACCAGGAATATTAGCGTATCTAATTCTTTCGCGAATAGCAGCAATTAAAACAACAGCTATAAACCATCCAACACCTGAACCTAATCCATAAACTGTAGCTTGGCCAATAGTTGTAAATTGTTTTTCCTGCATAAATAAAGCACCACCTAAAATAGCACAGTTAACTGCAATTAGAGGAAGAAATATACCTAATGCTCCATATAATGCTGGAGATATTTTTTCAACAATCATTTCAACTAACTGAACCGTAGAAGCAATGACAGCAATAAACATTATAAATGTAAGGTAACTAAGATTAACAGATGAGAATTCCTCTCCAACCCAGCTTAAAGCGCCTTCTTTAAGAACATAATTTTCTATTAAATAATTGATAGGTATGGTAACTATTAAAACAAAAATGACTGCCATTCCTAAACCAAATGCTGTTTTAACAGTTTTTGAAACTGCCAAATAAGAACACATTCCAAAAAAGAAGGCAAAAATCATATTGTCTACAAATGCACTTCTTATAAATATATTTACTAAATCCATGATTAATTTTAATGTGTTTCTATTAAACTAGGGTTTCTAATTTTTTGAATCCAAATATAAACTGCAACTAATATCAGAGATGATGGTGGTAGTAACATTAAACCATTATCCATGTAACCCATTGCATAAAGACCTGTTTGTTCAGTAGCATTTCCAAAAATCTCATATCCAAAAAGTTTACCTGAACCGAATAGTTCTTTAAAAAAAGATACAATTACCAAAACCATTCCATAACCCAAAGAATTTCCAATTGCATCAAGAGCAGNAGGCCAAGGTTTGTTTCCTAAAGCAAAAGCTTCTAATCTTCCCATAATTATACAGTTAGTTATAATTAATCCTACAAATACAGATAATTCTTTTGAAACATCAAACAAATAAGCTTTGAGTACCTGATCAACAATTATTACAAGAGAAGCTACTACAACTAATTGAACAATAATTCTAATTCTATTTGGTATTAAGTTTCTGATAAGTGAAATAGAAACATTTGCTAAGATTAAAACAAATAACACAGCTACTGACATTACAACAGCTGCCTTCATTTGTACTGTTACTGCTAGTGCAGAACATATCCCTAAAACTTGGATTGTAATAGGATTATTTTCATCCAAAGGATCTGAAATAAGTTTTTTATTNTTTTTNGAAAATAACGGCTCTCTTTCCTTAACTACTACTTTCTTTTCTTCAACTGCTACTGCTTGATCTGACATATTTTGAAGATTATGATTTATTTAAATTTTTAATATAACTGTGGTAAACAATTAGCGTTCTACTCATCATTTCCTCAACCCCAACACTAGTAAAAGTTCCACCACTAATTCCATCAACTTGATATTCATTTAAAGGATTTCCGGGTTTATTAACTTCAACAGGTATATAATCTTCATTATTAGAAATTAATTTTCCTATGAATTGATCTTCAAAAAAGTCTTGTGAAATTTCAGCACCCAAACCAGGTGTTTCTGATTTATGGTCAAATACCGTTCCCGAAATTTCATTTCCAGTTTCATCAATTGCTATAAAGCCCCAAACTGCAGCCCAAAGACCTTTTCCCATAACTGGTGCAACATAATAAGTTTTCCCATCGACCTCACAAATATATAATGGATAATTCCTAGTTTTTTCATCCTTTATAGTTTTATACTCTTTTAGTAGGTCAATACTAAAAGCATCATTTGAGTTTTTGTTATTTAACTCTATTGAATTATCCAGTAAGGTATTTTCTTTAACCTTACCATTGTAGTCCAAAATTAATCTTTGTTTTACAAATTCAGAAAATAAGGAACCAGCTTCATCNCTAGAGATAAGTTTATTTCCTGGGAGACAATTTAAAATATTTTGTTTTTTTTCATTGACAAGATTTTCGTCTTGAATTGGTTTTAAACCATTAGCAATCATAGCAAGCAAACCACCTACTAATACCACCAGTATGATTGCAAAGCCAATTGTATATGTGTTACTATCTTTATTAATAGCCATTTTATGCAGTTTTAAGTCTTTTTAATCTTCTATTAATGTTATTCTGTATTACCATATGATCAATNAGAGGTGCAAATACGTTCGCAATTAAAATTGCTAACATAATACCTTCTGGATAAGCAGGATTTACCATCCTTATCAATATTCCTAAGAAACCGCCTAAAAATCCGTAAATAAATTTACCTGCATTAGTATGCGCTGCTGTAACTGGGTCAGTAGCCATAAATATCATACCAAACATAAATCCACCCAACATTAGTTGATGTATTGCAGGAAGTTCAAAATAACCATTTCCACCAATAAGATTTAGTATAGTAGCCATAACAAAACCTCCAACAAAAAATGAGGAAATTACCCTCCAACTAGCGATTCCNGTCCACAGAAGTAAAGCTGCTCCGATTAAACACATAAGAGCAGAAGTTTCTCCAACTGATCCTGGAATAAATCCTAAAAAAGAATCCATTAGAGAATATTTAGCTTGAAAAGCTTGTGTATTTTCTAAAACAGGTGAATCNTGCATGAAGGAAGCTAAATCTCCTAATGCAGTAGCCCCTGTGCTTCCATCAACTACTCCATCAATATTACTGCTGCTAACTAAGGAAGCATATTTTTCACCTTTTATGTCTGAAAATCCTGTTACCCATACTTCATTTCCAGACATTTTGGTTGGATGAGCAAAAAATAAAAATGCCCTTGCCGTAAGAGCTACATTTAATATATTCATCCCTGTTCCTCCAAAAACTTCTTTTCCAATAACAACTGCAAATATTGTTGCAACAGCAACCATCCAAAGTGGAACATCTGCAGGCATACATAGAGGAATCAACATTCCAGAAACTAAAAAACCTTCTTGAACAGTATGACCATTTCTAATAGCAAAGATAAATTCAACTAAAAGCCCTGATCCATATGAAACAACAACTAAAGGTAAAACTACAAAAGCACCTTTTAGTGTAATCTCTAAAAAAGAAACATCTGCTAATTGGTTCAGAACCCTAAAATGCTGGTAACCTGTGTTGTAAATTCCAAATAATAAACATGGAATCAGAGCAATAATAACCAACATCATTGTTCTTTTTAGATCAATTGCATCTCGTATGTGCGACCCTTTATTGGTTACGTGGTTAGGAGTAAACATTAAAGTATCAAAAGCATCTATTAAAGGGAAAAACTTTTTGGTTTTTTCGTTAGAGTTTAGCTTTTCATGGGCGTTATCAAATATTTTTCTTAAAAATTTCAAATTAATATATTTTAAATTACATACATTCTTTATAAACTAAGTCTAACCCTTCTCTCACAATATTTTGAACATTGATTTTTGAAGTGCATACAAATTCACAAAGTGCAAAATCTTCTGGGGCAACTTCATAAATTCCTAAGTTTTCCATTTTTTCAATATCATTAGTTACAATTGATTTTATTAATTGAA
>NYYE01000070.1 GCA_002686655.1 Crocinitomicaceae bacterium
AATGTTTTTCAACTACTCAAACACGCTTTTACTACTCATTTTAACCAATATATTCACTTGGGGAATTCCTTTGTTACTTTTGAGATGTTAAATAATTAAATGCGCAATTTTTATTTATATACTTTCTCTTTCATCCTGTCAGTTTTGCCTGGTTTCGTTCTATCACAAACCGCGACTGTCCCATTAGTTAATTCTGAAGCAGTTGTTGACAACAATGACGGATCCAAAATGTTTTTTGGCCATGAGAGTACTGCTAGTTGTTGTGGCAATCAAGATGCGTCTGGTAGAGTCATTGTGACCTACGAAGCCCTTAACCTAACTTTAACTCAATCTATAATTGATGAATTAAAGTCTTCTTCATCCGATTACAACGACGGAACTACAGGATATGATTTGCTTAGTTGGAATGGAGGTATGTCTGTTGGTGATGAAGTCAACATTTATATGGTTTATTTAAATGACAACATAAATCGGAGAACAAATTTTGGTGAAATAACATTTGAAGATGATATTGTTGCAGTTGGTTATGATTGGAGGCATACACTTTGGTTTACGGGCTCTCGTTTTTCTCTTCATACAGGAAATAAAAATAACGGTGATTATCCTAGATACAGTAAAGCTTCTAGTTCATCAAAATTCAAGGATAGATGGTTTGAGCCATCGAATGAATCTGACGGTGCACCTGTTATTCCTGGTTGGACTACTCAAAATACTTCCGCTGATTGGTTTCAAGTAGCCGATATCAATGGTAATGACCAAGCTCCTGGTTATGCTGGTGGTACAGCAATGAAGAAATTTAGATTAGGATGTAATAATGGATTAAAAGGTGATTTCTTTAGAATAATTACAAAGGCACCAGCATGTAATGGGACTTCTTTTAACTATAGTTCAGCTCAATATTGTGTAAACTTTCCCTTTGGTGATCCTTCACCAAATTTAACAGGAGTAATTGACGGAACTTTTTCTTCATCTAGTGGTTTAATTTTTGCAGATACAAACTCCAATGTTGGTAGTTCTAATGGTATTATTGATTTGTCCGCATCAACACCAGGAAATTATACCATTACATATTCCTACGGAGTTAATTGTACTTTAGATTTTGATGTTGAAATTTTAGGGTTACCTACTGTTAATTTAGGAAATGATACAGCTATCTGTCAAGGTAATCCAATAACTTTTGAGCCTTCGACTACTTTAGCAAATTCTTTTTTATGGACCTATGATTCTGAAGAACCAGATTATAGTGGATGGAGTTCTCAAACAAATGACACAGTTACTGTAACCTCTAACGCTGATGTTTCATTTTCTACTGATTATATTCTTACAGCTACAAATACATGTGGATCTGAGGACGATACAATCTCAGTCAATGTCATACCGTCTGATATTACATTCTTTCTATCATCCACAGATAATCAAATTTGTGCAGGTCAAAACACTACGCTCTCTCTAAATCCTCCAGCAGATACCTATAATTGGTCACCGTCTGCAACCTTAAATAATGCTTCATCAAGTAATCCAATTGCATCTCCAATCTATACAACTACCTACACACTAAATTCTGTAACATCTTCATGCTCACAAACTGGAACTATGACAATTGTAGTTGACTGTCTAGATTCAGATAATGATACTTTTGAAGATAATGTAGATATTGACGATGATAATGATGGAATAAGCGATGCAGATGAAGGTTTTGAATGTCAGACCCCATCTTACAATAACTCAACTGACGAGTGGTCTGGTTCCTTGGCATTGACTTGGAGTTCATTATTTCCTAGTTCTTCTGGATCAATTCAATATAATGGAGTCGATCCAACAACGGCTACAAACTCTCAGGGAACTGTTGGAACTTTTAACTTTGGAGAAACAACTGTTACTCTAACTAGAACTACATCAGGAAGTTACTCAATTGGATCAGGTTCACAAAGAGCATATTACCATATTAACAATAATCAATCACCTTTTAATTCCTCTGCTGACCAAATTGTTTATAATATGTGGCAAGCCTCAACTAATACAGGTAGGTCAGTTCATAAATTTACTTTTTCTAATCCAGTATTCAACTTAGCTTTTAAAATTAATGATGTGGATTATGAAAGTGGCGCATACAAAGATAATGTTGCCATAAGATTATTAAAAAGTGATGGAACATACCATACTCTTTCTTCTACAGAATACAATACCACTGGTCAAACCGTTATTATTTCAAATGACACTACTTATTTTCAAGGAACTGATGTAGGAAATCAGTTTAACAACGAAGAAGTTAATATTACTGGTGTTCAGGCTTTTATTTCTGAAATGACAATAATATATACCAATGCTGAATCTGGAGCAAATTCTAGACAAGTTATTAGTTTAAGTCCAATTATATTTTGTGAATCCAGAGATACTGATAATGATGGGGTTCCAGACCACTTAGATTTAGATGCTGACAATGATGGAATTTATGATGTTTTTGAAGCAGGTTTAAATGCTAATGATTCTGATAATAATGGTAGAATTAATTCACAGGATGCAGGATTTGCAGATGCCAATAATAATGGTATGGACGATGCTAGTGAATCTAATATTCCAACAGATACTGATACAGATTTCATTTTTGATTATGTAGAACTTGATTCAGATGGTGATGGATGTTACGATGTTGTTGAAGCTGGATTTACTGATGGAGATTCGGATGGTTTTTTAGGATCCTCTCCAGTCACAGTTGGTATTGATGGAACAGTAACAAGTGGTTCAGATGGATATGATTCACCTAATACCAATACATCATTCCAATTTTACAACACGAATTTTACTTCTACTACAGATTCTACCGTTTGTGAAAGTATTACATGGAATGGTACAACTTATACCACTAGTGGTTCTTATCAATGGACTAGTCAAGGTGGAACTGGTTGCGATAGTGTAGCTACATTAAATCTTACTGTACTAGCTGATTCTGTAATTTTAACTGCCACTGATAGTACAATTTGTAGTGGAGAAACTATTACCTTGAATGCGACTGGTGATGCCACTTTTTTCTGGTTAAACCCATCAAGTGGTGGTACTTCTAGTTCAATAAATGTTAGTCCAACTTCAACTACTACTTATCAATTGGGAGCAAGTATCGCTGGTTGTGGTAATATTACGAAAAGCATACAGGTGATTGTAAATTCTAATCCCAATGTTAATATTACTAACAATAACCTTAATGGAGATAATGATACATTAACTATATGTGACGGAGTAACCGCTGGACAATATATATATGCAAATGGAGCCAACACATATTCTTGGTCACCTACTGATTTTGTTAATAATCCAAGTTCTTCTGGTATTACAATTGACGGATCAAGTTTAAATGCTGCAGGTAATAATATTATGTATACAGTTACTGGAACTAATTCTAGTTCTGGTTGTCAGGATACTGATTCAATTTATGTTAAAATTAGAACATTACCTAATGTCTCTGCAGGTTCGGACATTACAATGTGTGAAAATGATTTTGATACAATTCATGCCTCAGGAGCTTCTTCTTATTCATGGTCACCTAGTACAGGAATTTCTAATTATTTGAGTCTTAATGGCACCTATTCCTCTGTTAGAATAAGTCCTGCTAGTGGTATTTCAACCTATACAGTTACTGGAACTGATAGTTATCAATGTCAAAATACTGATCAAGTTCAAGTTGAAGTATTTCAACTTCCCAATGCTAATATATATCCAAAACCAGGATATTCAACATCCATATGCGATGGAAATGTTACCATAGTATATGGGTCTGCTGGAGATGGAAATTTTTCTTACAGTTGGGATGGTGGTCAATCAACACAAGAAATTACAGTTAATCCAACTCAAACTACCACTTACACCACCACAATTACTGATTATTTAGGTTGTTCTAACACAGCATCAATTGTGATAACTGTAACAGAAAATAATTATTCTATAGATCTGGGATCGGATATAGATCTTTGTGTTAATGATACATTTACTCTTGATCCCACTGTTGTTGGTTGCGATGGTCTTATTGAACTAAATAATGAGACCTTTGATCCATATTCTTCTAGTGGAACTGGAAATGGTTCAGTTGGTAATTCTGGCTTTTGGAATAATGTTAATGGATCTGCTCCTATGTGGCAGACTAATGCTAACGGAACTGGATCAGGCTCTACTGGACCTAATTCAGCAAACTCCTCTAACGGATATATCTACTTAGAAGCTTCAAATGGTGGAAATGGTAGTATAGATTATATTGAATCTATTGCTATTTCTCAACAAAACATTTCAGTTTCTTTCTACTACCACATGTATGGTTATCAAACTGGAAATCTAAAATTAGAATATTCAACAAATAATGGAACTACATGGCAAACTGCATGGACTAAAAGTGGTCAGCAGCACAGTAGTGGTTCTGCTTCTTGGACCCAAGCAACAGTAGATCTTTCTAATTATTCTGTAACCAAATTAAGATTCTCAGGTTCTAGGGGATACGGATATAGATCTGATATTGCTCTTGATGATATTGTGGTTTCTTACCAAAATTCTTGTGCCTACACTTGGACAACAGATGCAGTAAATGGAACTTCAGGTTGGAATGCAACAAATCAAGAAGATTTATTGGTTTCAAATAATGCTATACTAAATCATTCAGGAAACTACATTTTAGAACTAGTTGCTGCAGATGCATGTAGGGCTACTGATACTATTAACGTAACTGTCAATCCGATTCCTAACCCAAATGCTGGAAATGATACCACTATCTGTAATGGTGCTGCTATTACCCTTACTGGTTCAGGATCAGATAATTATGTATGGAATAATGGAGTAGTTGATGGTGTTTCATTTGTACCATCAACCTCATCTTACTATACTGTAACTTCAACTCTTGGAAGTTGTGATATTTCTGATTCATTATTTGTAGATGTAGTTACTTTAGAAGATGCAACATTTAGCTACAGTTCAAACTCTTATTGTGACAATCAAACAGATCCAACTCCAATAATTTCTGGTGTATCAGGTGGTACTTTTTCTTGTAATGATGCCAATTTGGTATTTGTTGAAACAGGAAATAATTCAGGTAGTTCTGATGGCATAATAGATTTATCAGCTACGCCTGAAGCAACCTACACCATAACATATCAAACTCCAGGAAATTGTTTCGGTACTAGTACTTTTGATATTACTATAGAACCAACTCCTACTTGGGTGAATCTTCAACATCCTTCTGACACTGAAATATGCATCGGATCAGATTTGGATATATATGGTAGAGTATATGAAGCTGGAATAACTGATGCTGTTGGACAAGGCAATGGTTTGACTGTTGAATACGGCTACAACACTGAAAACACTGATCCAAGCACTTGGACTAACTGGAGTGCTGCAACTTATAATTTGGATGATGGAAACAATGATGAGTACAAAGCAACATTAAGCGCACTACCTGCAGATACTTTTTATTTTGCCTTTAGATACAAAATTACTTCTACAAATTGTGATTTTGTTTATGGTGGATACAGTTCTGGAGGGGGTAGTTTTTGGGACGGAATATTATACACTTCAGGTAAACTAGTTGTAAATTCATTACCAATAGTTGGTTCTCGCACAGATACTTCAGTTTGTTACAATGATTTATTTACGTTAAGTGGTACTGGAGCAAATACTTATTCTTGGGACAATGGAATTACTAATAACATTCCTTTCAATGCATTAAACACAACTACCTACATAGTTACTGGAACTGATACTAATTCTTGTGTTAATACTGATACTGTTACTATTTCAGTCAATCCATTACCAAATGTTTCATTTGATGGATTTACGTCTGGAGCTGGTACTGGAGCTGGATTAGATTTTGAAATCTGTTTTGAAGATAGTTTAACGTTAAATGGAACTGGGGCGGTTAGTTATACTTGGGATAATGGAGTAGTTGATGGTCAGTATTTTGCACCAGCAGCTACTGCAGATTATGTAGTTACTGGAACGGATGCAAATAGTTGTGTGAATACAGATACGATGACGA
>NYYE01000071.1 GCA_002686655.1 Crocinitomicaceae bacterium
AAAATTGATGTTGATTTAACAAACCTTGAAAGAGGAATGTATATGGTCAACGTTGAAACTAACAACGGAACAGTAATGGAATCAGTTATTGTTCAATAACATTGTTTAATTAAATAATAAAAGAGGGGTCATTGACCCCTCTTTTTTTAAAATAAAAATATAAATAAATGAAAAAAATATTACTAAGCACTATTCTAAGTGTATTTGTAATGCACTTATTTGCAGTTACTCATACAGTTAATTCTGGTAACTTCTATTATACACCATCTATGCTTACAGTAAATGTAAACGATACTGTAGTATGGGTAAACGATGGGGGGTACCATAATGTTAATTTTGATATAAGCACTATTACAGGTCAAAGTTTTAATAATCCCGTAAGTTTTAGTTCTGCTGCAACAAATGGAGCTACACTTTACACTTATGTTTTTACGGTGCCAGGAACCTATATTTATGATTGTTCAGTAGGTTCTCATGCTGCTATGGGAATGGTAGGAACTGTTCAAGTTAATTCGGGTAGCAATCCTTTAGTTGGAACATGGAAACTTGCTCAAATCGCAGGAGCAATGTCAGTCGGCCCTAATCAAGGAGATGGCTCATGGTGGTCTAACTCAATTGGAGACGTAGTAAGTAGAGGGTGTATGTTTGATGACTCTATAACTTTTGATGCTAGTGGTGGTTTTACACACTATATGGATGGAAATACCTGGGTTGAACAATGGCAAGATGGAACTGGTGATGGATGTAGAGCTCCAGTTGCTCCTCATGTTGGAGGAAGTTACAATTATACTTATTCAAATGGTGTATTGAATGTAGTTGGTTTAGGGGCACATCTAGGGCTTCCAAAAGTCACAAATACTGGCGAAATTAACTCACCAGCAAACGCTGCTTCAGCAGTTAGTTATGTAGTAAGTTTATCTCCCAATGGTGATACAATGACTGCAGATATAGATTTTGGTGGTGGATGGTGGAGATTTATTTATCAAAAAACTTCTTTGACAGCTGTGCAACCAAATACCTATGATGTTACATTTCATGTAAATACATCTAGCATAACTGTTGGTTCTAATGGTTTGTATGCAGGAGGGGGAGTACTAGGAGATGCTATGGCAGTTTCTTTAACAGATCCAGACGGGGACGGCATATACAGTGGAGTTGGAACTTTTCCTGCAGCCGGAGGAAATTATGTATTCTTAAATAGTCCTTCCAACGGAGGGGACTGGGGTGCTAAAGAAGATTTAAATGGTTTGCCATGTGCAGATCCTTCAAACTGGAATGATAGAATTATGCCTAATCTTAGTTCAGATTCCACTGTCCTTGCATGTTTTGGAAGTTGTGAAACAGATGGTACGTGTCCGGGACCGCCTCCATCAGGAAGTCCAGTAACTGTAACCTATAATGTAGATATTAATGATTATTTAGCTGGGGGAGCTACATTAGCTTCTAATGGCATTCGAATTGCTGGAAATTTTGCAGCTAACGGAGCTTTATCTTCAGGTTTTACAATGCCTGATTGGAATCCCACGGATACTTCTTGTGCAATGTCAGATCCGGACGGAGACAACATATGGTCAATTACTATTAACTATGGAAGTTCACCTGTTGGAACACAGCAGTTTTATAAATTTGTCAATGGTAACTGGGGGGGAGATGAGTCTGTGAACGATCCTCTTTGTGGTGGAGCTGGTGGTTTTGGATCCGATAGATTTTTATTTTTACCATCAAACGACTCAACTGTCTGTTATAAGTGGGGTAATTGTACTTCATGCTTAAGTCAACCAAGTGGTGATAGTTTAGCATTAGTTGGTGTAATGGATTTTACAGTTCCTGCCGGTGGATCTAGTGGAAAGGCAGTTCATGTTAAAGCAATTCAAAATATTTCTGATTTAAGTATTTTCGGAATTGGTGTTGCAAATAATGGAGGTGGGACAGATGGTCAAGAATATACTTTTCCTAGCATTAGTGTCAATGCTGGAGATCATATTCTAGTTGCAAGGGACACTGCTGAGATGGCTATGTATTTCGATTCATGTTTTTCTAACTTTCATCATGTATTATTAGCTACAAATGATATTTCTCAAAATGGTGATGATGCTATTGAGTTGTTTAAAAATGGTAATGTTATTGAGACATTCGGAGATATTAATATAGATGGAACAGGAGAGCCTTGGGAATATATGGATTCTTGGGCGTATAAATTAGGACCTACTGTTGGTGCTCCTGGCCCAACTTCTTTCTCTGGATTTGATTGGTCATTTGGAGTTGTAAATTGTTCAGATGGATCTACAACTACTCAATCTTCAAGTTGTCCTTATCCGTTATGTACTGGTGGAAACCCTAATCCTCCAGCATCAACTTATGATGTAACTCTCAAAGTAAATACTGCTACTATTTATCAAAATGGTGGTACTGTTGGTCCTAACGGAATGTATGCTGGTGGCGGTTTTCTAGGTGGAGCTAACGGATTACAATTAGTTCAAAGTACTACAGACACCCTCATTTGGTCAGCTGTAACCACAGTGGTTTCTGGTTCTGGACCTAACTATTATGCCTTTTTTAATAGTCCTAATTCTGGAAGTGACTGGGGAACAAAAGAAAATTTGAATGGACTACCATGTGGAGACCCAGCAAATTATAATGATAGGTTGTTGCCAAATATTACATCCGACACTACAATCCAACATTGTTTTGGTAGTTGTGAAACTGATGGCTCTTGTCCTCCACCTCCATCAAGTTTTGTTAATATTACATTTACTTTGAATGTTGCTTCAATAACAAGTACAGGTGGAACAATTGATTCAACTGGGATGTTTATTGCTGGTGGCGGTACTTTTGGAAACCCTGGTGATAATCCAATGACAGATTTAGGTGGTGGTATTTGGTCTTTTACAGTGACAAAACCAATTGGTTTTACTAGTGATTATACTTTTACTAATGGAAACTCTGGTTGGGGAGCTAAAGAGAACATTTCAGGACTGCCATGTGCTGTACCTCCCTATGATGATAGGAATTTAGCTCCAGTATATTCTGATACTACAATTCAACATTGTTTTGGTACTTGTGATTATGACGGTACTTGTAACTCTTTGGCTTCAACTGTTAATGTTACTTTTCAGGTTGATATGTCACAAGTTTTAGACCCTTTTGTAACTGCAGAACTAAATGGAACCTTTAATGGTTGGTGTGGTAATTGTGATGCTATGAGTGATATAGATGGTGACAGCATATGGGATGTTACTATTCAACTTAGTTCGGGCTCTCTTGTGGAATACAAATATTCAGCTGATAGTTGGGCTATTCAAGAAATGAATGATCCTACTGCTCCTTGTACTAACGGAGATTCTGTTTATACTAATAGAGTTTTAAATGTTCCAAATTCAGATACAATATTAGGGATAGTATGTTGGGCAAGTTGTGATCCATGTGTTGCAGTTCCTCCTTCAGGAATAGAAGATATTTTAAATAATGTTCTAATTTATCCAAACCCCGCTAACAATATTATTAATATTTCTTCTTCAGAAAACATAGAAAAAGTTGAAATTCTTGATGTTGTTGGTAGAGTTGTTAAAAGTCAAGTTGTATCAAGTAATTTAGTATTAATTGAAACAAGTGATTTAAAAACCAATGTTTATTTTATTAATTATACAATTAATGGAGTAACAATTTCCAAGAAGATTATTATTAATAATTAACATTGATTATTTTATAAAATTAAGTGAGAGCAAAGTTTTACTTTGCTCTTTTTTTTTAATTTTAATTTAAAAGCAAATTATGAGACATATATACATTACATTAATATTTTTAATTCTAACTTTTTCTTTCAAATCACAATCTGATTTAGTTTTAATGGGAGTTATGGATTTAGATTTACCTACAGGTGGTTCTACAGGGAAAGCTGTCCATGTTAAAGCAATTCAAACAATAGCTGACTTAAGTATATATGGTATAGGTATTGCTAATAATGGAGGAGGTACTGATGGTCAAGAATATACATTTCCTTCAATAAGTTTAAATTCTGGAGAGGAAGTCATTGTTTGCAGAGATACAGTTGCTATTAGTTCATATTTTGTTGGTTGTAACCCATTTGATTATGTTATACTTGACGACCAAGCTGTGATTACTCAAAATGGTGATGATGCCATAGAACTATTTGAAAATGGAATAGTTGTAGAGACTTTCGGAGATGTTAATGTAGATGGAACTGGCGAGCCATGGGAGTATAAAGATTCTTGGGCCTATAAAGATGTTTCTGGGTCGGTAACATTTAATGGGATAAATTGGATTATGGGTGGAGTTGATTGTACAGATGGTTCTACGACTTCAATATCTTCGAATTGTCCTTATCCACATTGCTTAACTCAGCCAGGAAGTATAAGTGACGTAACATTTAAAGTTGATATGTCTCAAGTCTCTGATCCATTTTCAACTCCTGAACTAAATGGAACTTTTAATAGCTGGTGTGGAGATTGTAATCCTATGTCTGATTCTAACGGCGATGAAGTTTGGGAAGTAACAGTAAGTTTAAATATTGGAGACACAATTGAGTATAAGTTCTCTGCAGATAATTGGACATATCAAGAAATGAACAATCCCAATGGTTCTTGTACCAATGGTGATCCAAATTATACTAACAGAGTTTTAATAGTTCCTTCAAATGCAACTACATTAAGTAATGTATGTTGGGGAAGTTGTGACCCTTGTGCTACATCAATAGAATCAAATGAATTAAATCAACTTAATTTATTTCCAAATCCATGTAGGGATAAATTAGAGATACTATCAAAAAATAATTTCAAATCATTAGAAGTTTTGAATTGTTTAGGTCAAATAATTTATTCTAATAATATGATAGCTAACAACTTAAGTGTTAATACTTCAACATATAGTAAAGGTGTTTATTTTGTTAAAATTCAAACTAATAGCAAAATATCAATACACAGATTTATTAAAAATTAAATATTAAATTTTAATTCATGAAAAAATATTTTTTTTCAATTAGCTATCTATTTTGTCTTAGTTTTATTTTTTCCCAAATAACTTATAATTGGCAAAATTCAACAGAAGGTTGGGTAAGTGGAGGTAATTGTAATTTGACAGCTCAACCTGACGCTATGGCAATGAGATTATTTTCTTCAAATGCTGTAATGAGAAGTGGTAATCTTCAATCAAACCTTGGCATTAATGGAGGCGATTATAATCAAGTTCAAGTTATGATTAAAAACCCAACTACAGGATCTGCTATGGCTAGATTATTTTTGTATCCACCAGGTACCAATACTGCTGCTTGTTATTATGCTTTCCAAGTAGACACTGCAATGACAGGATACTCAACCTACACTATTTCCTTAGATTCTTTACCAACTGGTGGTTCTAGTACAGTTTACACTGGTCCAATTGCACGATTTGGTCTTAGGGCTCCTTGGGGAGGAGTTAATTTTGACACTATTTTTTGGAAACAAATGATAGTTTCTAATACCAATCAAGTTATTGATTCAGCTAGTGTTTCCTTCAAGGTGGATATGTCCCAAGTTTTAGATCCATTCACAACACCTGAAGTCAATGGAACCTTTAATAGTTGGTGTGGTAATTGTAATTCAATGTCTGATTCTGATGGTGACAATATCTGGGATGTAAGTGTTTCCTTACCAACTGGAGATACAATAGAGTATAAATATTCTGCAGATTCATGGTCAATTCAAGAAATGAATGACCCTAATGGTTTTTGTACAAATGGTGATCCCAATTTTACTAATAGAGTACTTGTTATACCTGCAAATGACACTATACTTCCCGATGTTTGCTGGGGAAGTTGTGTTACCTGTTCTCCAATAGGTTCATTAGAAAATTTAAAACTACATAGTTTAAGTATTTTTCCAAATCCATCCTCAAAGTCTATATCATTAAAGTCTTTTGATAGTATTAATGAAATATATATTTATGATATGAATGGAAAATTAGTTTTATTTAAAACAGATTTAAACTACAATGTTATTGATATTTCATTTTTGAAAGAAGGTTCTTATTTTTTATTAGCTAAAACAAATCATTCTTTGAGTCGCAAGAAGTTCATAGTCAAGAATTAGTTCTATGAAAAAGTTTCTTTTATTATTTTATCTACAAATTTTATTTTTTGGAAATTATTCTTCTCAAGATTTATCACTAGGCGATTATATCCCTGGAAATGGTCTAACCTTTGCAAGTAAGGATGATAATTATAAAGTAGTTTTAAGAGGGTATTCACAGTCTTTATTTGAGTCAAGAAGAATGTACTATGACTCATCAGGAATCATTAATAAAAATACCTATAACAGATTTCGAGCTAGACGAGTACGTTTAAGATTGTCAGGAAAACAACTTTATCCAGGATTTAGCTATAGATTACAATTAAATTTAGCAGAATCTGAAGCAGATAATGATCAACTATCAAATATTCTTTGGGATGCGTGGATAGGCTATAATATTAATAAATATTATAGAATTAGTTTTGGCCAAAAATCATCACCCTCAGACAACATAGAATTATTAATGGCATCAAACACACTTCAATTAACTGAAAGGAGTAGGGTTACGAGTGCTTTTTCAAATATTAGAGAAATAGGTTTTTTTATTGATGGTAGAAATAATATTGCAGGTTCAAAAATGGTAATTAAACCTTCCTTTAGCATAACAAGCGGAGATGGATATGGATTTAAATCTATCTCAAAAGATTATGGAGGTTTAAAATATGGAGGAAGAATTAATTTCTTACCATTTGGTCTTTTTAGAAATTTTGGTCAGTATAGACAAGTTGATATGGTGAGAGAACTTACACCAAAACTTTTAATAGGGTTTAATGGTAGTTATAATGTGGGAATGAGTAGTAGAAGAGGAAGAAGAAATGGTGATTTTTTATATTATAAGATTGAATCTAGTGATACATCCTATAGTCTTCCGAACTATTTAAAGTATGGAGTGGATGTTTTATTTAAGTTCAGAGGATTTTCACTTTTAGCTGAGTTTGTACAGTCTAAGGTTTACTTTTCAGATTCAATAACCCATAGAAATGATAGATATGGTGACTACCCTGAAAGTATTATAACTAACTTTAGGGGCTACTCACCAAGTGATTATGTTAGAACTCAACTAATGTTGGGAACAGGATTAAATATTCAAGCAGGATATGTTTTTAAAAATTTAATTTCACTTGATGGAAGATTTACAATGTTAAATCCAGATGATCTTTCATTTATGAATAATACTCTTTATTACAATAGAAATAAATATTATGAAATCGGTTTAAGTAAGTATTTCACTAAAAATTACTCATTTAAAATTCAAGCTTCCTATAGATTTGCAGATGATGCTTTAATTAGACACCCAAATGTAAATTTACATCAAAATTTTCCTTTTCAGGGTAATGAAAGTACGTTTTATTTAATGGTTCAAATAGCTTTTTAAGTGAGATGTAAATTTTCCATATTATTTTTTCTTTTTTTTATTTCTATCAATTCTCAAGATTCAAAAAAAATAACAGAAATATTCTTTTATGATTTTGACATTGAAATTCCTACTCCAGCATTTGATAAAAAGAAAGGATTTACAAAATATGATGAAATGATTGCTTTTTTAGATAATTTAAAAGCAAATTTTCCTGAAAAAATATCAATTAAATATATTGGAAAATCACAAAAAGGTAAAGAAATACCAATGGTTTTTCTTGGAAACCAAAAATCTCCATTGATTAAGACTTGTTTTATGGGGGGGTTACATGGTAATGAACCAGCTGGTACTGAAGGCATGTTACTATTAATAAACAATTTATTAAATGTAGATTCGATTGCAAAAATATTGGATAAAGTTAATCTAGCTATTATTCCAATGGCTAACATAGATGGTTATGAAAAGCAGAGCAGATATGCAAATAATGGGCAAGACCTCAACAGAGATCACACAAAACTAACAAATCCTGAAATGATTGCTATAAAGAAAGCTATTAATAATTTTTCTCCAGATTTGATGGTTGATTTCCATGAGTACAAACCCTACAGAGTTGATTTTGTGAAATTTGGTGAATATGGTACAACATCCATGTTTGATTGTATGTTTTTATATTCTGGAAACTTAAATGTATGTCCACTAATTAAGCAAACAATTGAAAGTAAATTTATTCCTGATGCAACAAAAAAATTAGATTTTTATAAATTGAAGTATCACAATTACCTATCATCAAAACACAAGAATAATAAAATATATTTCAATTTAGGATCCGTAAGTCCCAGATCTAGTGCAACATCTTTTGCACTAAGTAATTGTATTTCTTTATTAATGGAAGTTAGAGGAGTAGGATTAAAAAGAGATTCATTTAAAAGAAGAATTTTTACAACATATTTACTTGCAAATTCTTTTCTAAAAACAGCTATAAATCAATCTACTTACATTAGAAACGAAATCAAAAATTGTAATGCTTTTCCAGAAGAAATTGTTATAAAATATAAAAAAGAAAAAATACCGTATAAATTAAATATGATAGATGTTTATAACCATAAAGTGATTCCTGTAGATATTTTATTGTATAGTGGATTAAATTGTAAAAAAGAAATCACTCGAAAAAGACCTAATTATTATATTATTCATAAGGATTTAAATATTGTAGCTAGTAAATTAAATATTTTAGGATTGAATATTGATACACTAAAATATGATGAACTGTTGAATGTTGAATCCTATGAAATAATTTCTCAATCAAAAGCTCCACAAATATTTCAAGGTTTTCATGAGAATATTGTCACTACGAAAATTGTAAATAAAGAAATTACTTTTGAGAAAGGAACATACATAATTCCTATGAATCAAAAAAGATCAAATCTAGCTGTTGAAACCTTAGAACCTGAAATGTTATCGGGTTTTTTAAGATTTAATGTTATTCAACCTCATGAAATATCAAAAATTCACAGATATACTTTAAATAAAGAATTATGAAAAAGTTTACTTTAATATTTTATCTATTTTCTTTCTTAGTTTATTTATCACAAGATGAGTTTATAATAAACGATGCTAACTATGAAAAAAATAACAATTACAATTTTACTCTTGGGAGAGGAGTGCAATTTAGTTTTGATGATAATAAACATGTTTTCGGAATTGGGGGAATGTCTCAGTCTAGGTATTTACACTTAAAACCAGATGGTTCAATTTCAAACCCATCAAATTATTTTGGAATTAAAAGATCCTATTTTAATATGCATGGTAAACTTAATGATGGACTTTTTTCATTTTTAATTCAAACTAACTTTAGTGAATCTTTTCCTCTTTTAGATGCTTGGGCTGGTTATCATCCTAGTGAAAATATTAGTTTATTTTTTGGACAAAAACTATCACCATTAAATAATCTATCCATGCAGACTATGGAATACGATTTACAATTTGCATCAAGAAATTATTTATCTCAAAACTTTTCTAATTTAGGAAGAGAATTTGGATTTTTCTTAGAGTCTAGATTTAATTTTGGAAATATGGGTATTAAACCAATTTTGGCTATAACTAGCGGGGATGGAATTAATTCATTTGGAGAAAATTCTTTAGATTCTGATCAGGGAGGATTTAAATATGGAGGAAGATTAAATATTTATCCTATGGGTTTCTTTAAGACTAATAATGAATTTACAGGTCATGATCTTTTAAAAGA
>NYYE01000072.1 GCA_002686655.1 Crocinitomicaceae bacterium
TAATTCTAGAGCTGCTGCTGGATCTAAAGTTAATACTATGAAAGCTGAAAAGCCTGCTTCTAATAATTCTAGAGCTGCTGCTGGATCAGATATTAATACTATGAAAGCTGAAAAGCCGTCAGTTAACAATACTAAAAATAATACTTTTGAAAAAGGAGAAAAAGGTAATCCTGAAGCTAAAGGTGAAAGACCTTCTTCTTCTAAATTTGATGCTGATTACTGTAAAGGATGGAAAGATGGATTTTCTAAAGCATATTCAAAAGGAACTAAAGAAAAATTAGAATCTGCTGACATTCCAAGATGTGAAAATAATGGAAAGTGCGAAGGATATAAGTGCGGATATGAAGCTGGAATGAAAAAAGCTGAGTTAATGCTTAGATAATTTTAAATTAATAACTGAATCAAGCCCTCTAATTGAGGGCTTTTTTTTTATTTAATTTACCTAATAATTGAAATGGTACCATTTTTTCTAATCTTTTCACTATTATCAAATACTCTGTATACATATGTTCCATTTGGTAAAGGATCATTTAGATAGCTGCCATCCCAAGACATATCTATTAATGAATTTTTATAAACCATTTCTCCCCACCTATTGTATATTTCTATTTCTAGACCTTTAAGGTCTAATCCAAAAGCTTTTAATTGATCATTTATGCCATCTCCATCGGGTGAAAAAACAGTCGGTAAAAATATTTGATAGCAATTAGTAGTAGAATTATTCTCTAATGTTAAATTAAAACTACAAGTCTCTATATTACCAAAAGTATCTGTAACAATAAAAGATATTTCCTGATTTCCGATAAAATTAAGAATACTATCTATAGCCGGAATTTGCTGTATAACTTTAGAACCAACGCATAAAGCACCAACTTGTAATTCACTTGAAAAATCTGGTGTGGGTAATTCACAGCTTTCATTTAGTCCAATAGATTGATCGTCTGGACAAATAAGTTCAGCAACATAGCTATCAAAAAGACTAACATTAAAACTACAAGTTTCAGAATTTCCTGCAGAATCTGTTACTAAAAATGTAGTTGTAAAATCACTATAGATTGTATCTAAATAATCAGGAGTCTGAGTAATAGTTTCAATACCACAATTATCAGATGAAAATAACAAGTTTGAAAAATCAGGAACTTCAACTGCACAATTTTCATTAAAAGGCAAAGAAGTATCCTGAGGACAGGTAATAATTGGAGATTCTACATCATTTACTAAAATATAAAAATTACAAGTAGCTATATTTCCAGCAGTATCAGTCACTTGAAATACATTTGTTGTTAATCCATTAGGGAATAATGAACCAGATGGCAACCCTGAAATTAAAGATGTAGTAGAAATACAATTATCTAAACCAACAGGTGTTTGATAGTTATAATTTGCTCCACAAATTGTAGGATCATTATCAATTACTACATTACTTGGGCATAATATAGTAGGTGAAATCACATCAAAAAGTAATATGTTAAAACTACATGAATACGTATTTCCAGAAAGGTCAGAAGCAGTTATGGTAATTATAGTATCTGAATTAATTGCAGATCCAGAAATAGGAATTTGAGAAATATTTAATAAAGAATCACAATTATCAGAAAATATTATGGAGTCTAAGTAATTTGGAAGCGTAAAAGAGCAATTATTATCAATAAATGCAACTTGATCGTTCAAACAATTAAACTGTGGTTTTATTGTGTCAAAAAGTGTAAAATTAAAGTTACAAATAGAAAAATTTCCTGCATCATCTGTTACAGTTAAAGTAATAGTGGTATCGCTGTTAATTACATTTCCTATTGGTGGAAACTGAGAGATTATCGGGTTAGGATCGCAATTATCTAAGCCGTTAGCATTATATGTATAATCACCTAAAATAAATTCACAATTTGAGTTATAATAGTCTGATAAATCGTTTAGGCAACTAATAGTTGGATTAATTGAATCTGCTAAATTTAAACTAAAAGAACAAGTAGAAGTATTTCCAGATAAATCTGATGCAGAAATTGTAATGATAGTTGTATCAATAATAAATAAACCTGATGAAGGAGATTGAATAATATTATATGGTGAACTACAATTATCTGAAAATAAAAATCTATTAGTGTAATCACCAAGAGTAAATAAACAACTAGAAGTAAAATATTCTATCGTATCTGAAAAGCAAGTTAAGGTGGGACTAATAGTATCTATTAAATTTAAATTAAAACTACAACTAGTAAAGTTACCTGAAACATCTGAGACAGTAATCGTTATAAGCGTATCTGAACTAATTAAAGAACCTGGCAATGGAAACTGTGATATGATAGTATTGTTATCGCAATTATCTGAAAATATAGAGTTAAGCGTATAATCATTTAAAGCAAAAGAACAATTAGAATCATAATATTCATTGATTACAGTTGGACAAGATAATGAAGGGCTAATGGTATCTATAAGAGTTAAAGCAAAGCTACAAGTAGAAGAATTACCAGAAAAATCAGTAACTGTCATTGTAATAATACTATCTGATGTAAGTTGAGATCCAATTGTGGGTATTTGGGTGACTGTAGGGTTGGAATCACAATTATCAGAAATAGTTAATAATGAACTTAAATCCGTTACAACATATTCACAATTAGAATTAAAATATTGATTTGTATTTAAAGGAAAAGATAAAACAGGAACTATGGTATCTAATAGACTAAGATTAAAATCACAACTTTTTAAATTACCTGATGCATCAGTAATTGTTATTGTAATTACTGTGTCAGAATTTACTGTAGAACCAACAAGTGGGCTTTGAGTAATGATTGGGTTTAAATCACAGTTGTCAGAAAATGAATTCACAAAAGCACTATAATCAGGAATAATATAATTACAATTAATAGAGTAATAATTAACTGTATCATACGGACATTGTATAGACGGTAAAATGGTATCTATTAAAGTCACTATTGATGTACAATTATCACTTTCTCCATCTGGATCAGTAACGGTCATAATTACATTATTATTTCCAATAATAAAAGAATTATTATTATCTAGAGAATAAGTTAAAACATCACCATCTGGATCAGAAGAACCGTTATCCAAACTTGTATTAGTGATTGAAGCTGAACAGGAAGCATCAGCGTAAATAGAAATATTTTGACATAATGCTGATGGAGAACGATTACATGCAACATCAATGGTATTATCAATTACATTAACACTGTTTCCAACATATCCATTTTGATTTATTACAGCTCCGTTACCATTTACGACTACAGGAGAATTTCCTAGAATTCCATCATTATCTGAATCTGAATTTCCAGCTTCTACTACATCTAAACATCCATCATCATCTGAATCTAAATCATTATGATCTGGAATTCCGTCAGAGTCTGTATCAAAATAACCCGAACAAGTTAATGCAAGATTAAGTGGAATATTGGAGTTTGGTTGATCAGTTGTTCCTGTTATTTGTAAAAATGTAGTTGAAGTTGTTATGACCCATGGTTCAGTTGATGATATCCCTCCAGAACCATAAAATTTTAATATCCCTCCACTATTTGATAGTATATTTAAATCGTTATTTGGATCATAAATTGTAAAATCACCATTGGAAATTATTAATAGTGTATCAGCTGAAGAATAATTCCATGTTTGTCCAATTTTATGTTTTAAAGTGATAGTTACAGGTAAAGAAAAGTTAAGATTAGCAGTAGCATTGTCTAAAAGACTCAAGTCTCCATTTCCATATCCCCAAACACTTCCAGATTTAGACATGTTTACATTAATTATTTCACCAGAAACCTGGTCATAATAACTAGCTGTATTTAAGGCATTTCCAAATGAAGTAAAATCTAAAGTATCACATGATAATCCTTCATTAGTATCAAAAATTCCATCGTTGTCTGCATCTAAATCACACTTATCAAATATACCATCACCATCGAAATCATTTCCATAAACTATCACATCAAAAGAACATGTATCTGTATTTCCTGCAAGATCTGTAGCTACAAAAGTATTTGTAGTTTTTCCTATAGGGAAAACACTTCCACTAGATAAACCAGAAATTTGAGAAGTAGTAGCTGTTCCACAATTATCTGTAGCGCTAGGAGCTATATAATTTACAATTGAATTACAAGATGTCTCAGGACTAATAATAATTGACAAATCAGTTGGGCAGCTGGTAAAAAAAGGAGACTCTAAATCATTTAATGTACAAAATTTTTGTTCGTTAAATAAGGAACCAGTAGCACCAGTCATTCCCCAAAAAACTAAGGGATCACCAGCAAAAATATTATTAACAATGTCTCCAGTGTGAGTTAAAATAGGATTTAACATATTTACATAATAAAATGAGAAAGTTAAATTGGAAGCGTCCCAATTAATTTTAATATTTCTCCAATTTCCATCTTCAAGATTTACACCCCCAGAAACTGGAGTATTGGAAGCTAATTCGTTAGAACTACCATGTAAAAAATCACCATTTTTATTAATTGAAACATGGTCATATGATGGATCATTATTACCATTATCATAAGTATCTATAAAAACAATTAATGAAGGAGAGACACCACCCATCCCCATTCCTTCTCCAGGTGATCCTATATTACTGTTAGTTTGTTGGAAAGCAAATGCAACTCCATCTGCTCCCCCATCGTTATTTCCTAAATATAATTTGAACTCAAGAGTTATATCACTAGTTAAATCTATTTTATTATTATTCCAAACTGAACCCACTTTATTTGCAGAATTAGGAGTTAGCTGAAAACAATTACAATTAATATTTCCATTTTCATCTGTAATGTTATTGTCAGAGGCATCACCATTAACCACAAAACTTGCATTTTGAGCATTAATAAAAAGCGATGAAACAGTGTAACAAAAGATTAGAAATACTCTTTTCAAATTGATTAGATTATAATTCAACAGTACTAAAATGAATATTTAATACCAAAATTCCAAGTTCTACCAAACCCATAGTAGCCTTTGTTTCTAGTGTAAAATTCGGGTTGATCAGAAGTATATAGATTTCCGTTAGCATCTAATGTATTAGTATTTAACTCTGCTAAATAGAGGGTGTTAAATAGATTGTTAATATTAAATCTAAATGATAAATTATTCTTATTTATTTTTGTTTTGTAAAACACTCCAACCCTTGCGACTCCATAAATAGGTAATTTTGTTACTTGTCCACCTTCATGATAAAATTGATCTTCGTAAATATTATATGGTGCATATAACTGATCTGCAACATAATATGTTGCATTTAGAGATAAATTCTTAATAGGTCTGTATTTAAAAGTTAGGCTATAAGTATTTTGAGCTGCATCTCCTACTTTTAAACCTTTACCATAAAGAACCAATACTGAATCTTGTACATCATCAGTGGTATTACCAAATAAATCTAAAACAGTTCCAGTAGCATTAAAATTTGTTGTATATATCCAGTCACCAATAGAAACCATTCCATTTACAGAAAACTTTTTAGAAATTTTTAATTTAAATTCCATCTCTACTCCCTTATGAGTTTGAGATATATTATCGAAAACATAAAGTACATCTTGATTATCTAAAAACATATTTCTTGTAAATTGTCTATTTCCCCACTCTGTATAGTAAGCATTAATATCTAAATCAAAAATACCTTTGAAGTAGCTATAACCAATCTCATATGCTTTTACGGTTTGATTTTTAGCAGTTTCATTTATAATATTTCTATATCTCAAAAAGATAGTATTGAAAATAGGTTGTTTGGAGAAATATCCAGCATTTACAAATAGTCTCATATTTCTGGAAAGATTGTAGTTAAGTCCAGTCTTAAAAGTACCACCATTAAATATTTGCCAGTCTGTAGTTTGAAGGGTATCATCATCTAAGTAATTAAAATGATCTACTCTTTTAAAACCTTGATTTGATAAGGATAAAGAAGAAAAAATAGAAAATTTATCAGATGAATACTCTATTTGAGTAAAACCTCCTAACCATTTCACTATTCCATCATTATGATATTGAAGAGAATTATTTTCTAAGTATGAATTTTCAGAGAATGATCCAAAAGAAGAACCAGATTCAAAATCAATAAAATTTTGTGGATTATTAATATCTTTTGAAGATAAATAAGTATTGTTTCCTAAAAGATTTTCCACTTTTCTGTAATGTTGGCCAATATAGTATCTTGCATCAATTCCTGCAACAAAACTTAATTTTTCACTGAAATTATGCTCGAATGTTGAAATCACACCATACCAAATATGTCTATTCATACTTGCTGTTCTAATCCATCCATCACCCAGCAAAGAATTCCCCCCTGGATAGTCTCTTACCGTATCTGCTTGCTCATTATACCCTCCAAATGCTTCAACATACTGTCCTTGATTATAAGCAATAATACTATCAAACATTACTTGACCACTAGAATCGTGAATTCCCACTCCAAAACCTTGAAATGAATCATATCCACTAAAACCTTCAACATTTTGGTTTTGAAGTCCACGTCCTCTTGCAGAAGTCCCACCACCATTTCCCAAAGAGACATATGCTGCTGTTTTTAATTTTGTGTATTTAGAAAAATTCCAATAATGATTAATAAATGCTTTTGGTTTATGATAAAAGTTCTTTCTCCAAGAAAATTCTTCTCCATTTAACATTCCCCATCCAGGATTAAACTTGATTCCTCTTGAAATATTATCAATAGAATCATCTACTGGACATCTAAAAGTAGATAAATAAACAGAATCATAAAAATTACTTATACTTCTCCTATTATGAACTTGAGGAGCACCAATTACTGTAGCAGAAATTCTTTGTTTTTTATTAATATTAAATGTTGATGACAAAAAATAAGAATAAGCATTAAAATTAGTTCCCTGTACATACCCATTTCCCTTAGTATAGGTTAGTTGCATGGTCGTTGCAAATCCTTTGTCATTCAAACCTGAAGATAAAGATACAGCATGCTTTGTATAACCATTATTTCCAATAGAAGTACTTACATTACCTCCTTTTTTAAATTCTGCTGCATTAGTAAGTATATTAATAGTTCCTCCGACAGCAGGAATAGCTAATTTAGATGCTCCTAAACCTCTTTGAACTTGCATTTTATTAGTAACGTCTGCTAAACCAGCCCAATTAGACCAATACACCCAACCAGACTCCATATCATTTACAGGAACTCCATTAATCATTACAGCTATATTATTTTGCTCGAATCCTCGTACATTAATTCTAGAATCTCCAAAACCTCCACCCTCTTTAGTAACATAAACAGATGGTGTATTTCTAAGAATTTCAGGAAATTCTTGATTTCCTAAGTTCTCTTCAATATACTTAGCAGAAATAGTTGTTGCAGCTACTGGAGTTACTCTTTCTTTTGCAATATCTGCAATTACTTCAAGTTCGCTTAAACTAGTATTATTGGATACAAGATTGATTGATGGCAACAATAATGTACCATCAGTTATAATAACTTCAATTATTTTTTCTGAATACCCTATGTAAGAAACTGTGATGGTGAATTTTCCAGCTTTAAGGTAATTTAATTGAAATACACCATCATAATTAGTGGTAGTACCAATATTATTATAATCAATCTTTACAGTAGCACCAATTAAAGGTTCTCCATCACTATCATCAAAAACCTTCCCTTTTAGAATTGAATTTTGTGCTAAAAGAGAAGAGATAGAAATAAATAAAGATAGAATGAATATTAATTTTTTCAATTCTAAATTTTAGATAACCAGTAAATTTCAGATTTACATTTTATAAAATATAATCCACTATTTAAGTTACTTAATTGAACACTGTTTAGTCCTTTATTTAATAATTGATTACCAACTAATTTTCCTGAGTAGTCAAATATTGAAATTGATACTGGTTCTAGTACTGAAATGTTTAATAAATTATCATTTATAGGGTTAGGATAGAAAGTAAAACCATAATTTGTTTGTTCTTTTACTGAAACAAACTCACTCACATCCGAAGCAGATCTTGGCAACAATTTGTATGCTCCATAACTAAAAGTTGTTACTCCAGTTACATTGTAGGAAGTATTTAATGTTGCTGTGTGTGCATATATTAAATCGTCAACAGAAACATCACCAGACCCATCATTAATAATCCATTCACCAAAACCAGGATTATCATTGTTACATGTGGCGTTTGTTACTTTAACAAGGCAACCTTCAAATTCTTCTGAATTAGCAGCTGCTGTATTACAGTTGTTTATTACAGGCATATTTCCTGAGCTAATTACTTGAAGATTACTAATATTTTTTAATTCTGTTAAATCATAAAATTCAGCAACTTCTGCATCCATAACTACTGAGTCACCCTCGCTAAGCAAATAGTCTTGAGAATAAACGTATATCCCACTCCAAGCTCCTGATCCACTAGCCAAGTAAAATGAACTATCATCTCTTAACGCTGTTACGATTCCCCCAGTGTATACTTGAGATCCATCATAATTAGACATACCATTAGTGTTGGTAGTAAATTGAATATCATAAATTGATAAAGTATCAACTCCAGGAGGTGGTGGCGGTGGTGCAGAACCTTCAGTTATTAAAATATTATCAATCTCCCAAGTGCTTCCAGAATTAGCAGAACCTAAATATTCATATGCTATGTAAGTAGAACTTGAAATGTAAGAACTCAAGTCTACATCTCCAGATGGTGTCCAATTTCCCCAAGTAGTATTATCTACATCCCAAATGGCCAAAGAAGTAATATCAGTCCAAGTTCCTTGACTTGTTGGATTACTGGTACCATCATAATCTGTAGATATGTGAAGAACTAAAGCTGGTCCAGGCCATTTCATTATGGTTTCAAAAGATAACATAGGTTGTGTTGCAGATGAAAGATCTACTGCAGGTGATATTAACCACGTATTGGAAGGAATATTTTGACCGTTACTGTAATTAGTTGCCTTTACAAAGTCATCTCCACCAAAGGAGTCAACAAACCAATTAGTAGTATCTATAATAATTTGAGTTGACCAGCCACCAGAAGTCAAACTTAAATCGTTAAAGTCTTTATTCAAGTATTGAGCAGAAACACAGAAGTTAAATAAAAATAAGTTTAAAAAAAGTAATAAATTTTTCATAAGGAAAGTATTTGTTTGAAATGCATTTTAATTTATATTCAAATATCATTTTATATTTTGTTAAATTACATTATTAAATAAGATTTTTTTTAACAATCTATTTAAATTAATAAACATTTAAAGTTAACTTAATGAAGCCAATTTCTTCAAATATTAGGGACGCTAAAACTCTAAAAGGAGATTTTTATACTTCTGAAGATTATTTGGAAAGTTCCAAGGTTAAAATCTTTGAAAAGTCATGGCAATTACTTTCAGATAATTCTCATTTGTCATCTGTAGGATCTCAAAAACCAGTTCAATTTTTAGAACCTTTAGTTGCAGAACCATTAGTACTCATTAAACAAAAAGATTTGTCATTAAAATGCTTATCAAATGTATGCACTCACAGAGGAAATATATTGGTAAATAACCAAACCAAAGCCAAAGAAATTGTTTGTAAATATCATGGAAGAAGATTTAATAGTTGTGGTAAACTCTTATCAATGCCCGAATTTAGCGATGTAAATAATTTCCCTAGTGAAAATGATAATTTAACAGAATTACCAATTAAAAATTGGAAGCAATTCTTATTTTCCTCCCTAAACTCAACTTATAAATTTGAACAGCTTATTAAAGAAATGGATAATCGTATTGGATGGATGCCAATTGAAAAATTTAAATTTGACCCGAGTACTTCAAAAGATTATTTTGTAAATGCTAACTGGGCTTTATACTGTGATAATTATTTAGAAGGCTTTCATATTCCTTTTGTACATGGTGGTCTAAACAAAACTTTAGATTATGATAAATACCATACAGAGTTGGGTTCTTATGCTGTTCTTCAGTTAGGTTATGCGGAAGAAAATTCTATATTTTTTGATCTTCCAAAAAAATCAGTTGATTATGGGAAAAAAATTGCTGCTTACTATTATTGGTTATTCCCCAATATGATGTTTAATTTTTACCCATGGGGGTTATCTTTAAATATTGTTAAGCCCATAAAAAACAACTTAACAAAGGTTGAATTTAGAAGTTATGTATGGGATGACAAAAAAAGAAAAAGTGGTGCTGGTTCTATTTTGGATAAAGTTGAAATGGAAGATGAAGAAATTGTGGAAAATGTACAAAAAGGAATAGGATCAAAATTTTACAAAAGAGGAAGGTTTTCCCCTAAAATGGAAAAAGGAGTTCATCATTTTCATAAACTAATAAGCGAATTTTTAGTCCTTTAGTTTAGCAATTCTAATATTAGTATAGGCAAATATTAATGTCATAATTGGACTTATCAAATTAAAAAAGCAATAAGGAAGATATATAAAGGTAGATATCCCTAAAACCCCAGCATGAGTAGCACCACAAGTATTCCAAGGAATTAATGGAGAAGTTACAGTTGCTGTATCCTCTAATGTTCTACTTAAGTTTTTTGGATCTAAATCATACTTTTTATAGGAACTGGCAAACATTCTTCCTGGAACAA
>NYYE01000001.1 GCA_002686655.1 Crocinitomicaceae bacterium
CAGGAACGATATTTTGAGATCTCAGAAACGTTCTGTGGGTCAAGATAATAATGATCAATGACCGGAGCAGCGGCAGTGGAGGCGCTCAGCAAAACCGCTGTAGCCACCGCAATCGCATGTGCATCGCTGAAGCGTTCACGCAACATGGCGTTGAGCAATCACATGAGTGCCCCCTCTCCCAAGGTCACTTCAGTTAACCATAGGGTACATAAATTTCAAACTCACGCTTGATCCACACCCACTGGGCTACGGGGCCATCATCAGCCCAATTACAAAAGATATAACTATAAGTAATGACTGACTTTCCTGCGGCGCCAGAGTCCGGAATTAAACCGGCACAGCCACAATCACCGGGGCAGTTTGAGTGCAGGGCTAGCGCTTCTCCTTACATCTCAGTACACATAGCTCATCAATAACTCAGCCAATCGCCGTGCAATGAGATGCATTGGATTGCGGTGCGTGTATCACTTATTTGTCACTACACCACCATCCCGGGAAAGGAGTCGGGCCTTCTCATTTGCGGGGATGCCACTCCCCCTCAGCAGAGCACGAACGTCGGCCCCTCTCATTTGGTGATCTCGCAATCAGTGTTAGTGTCCTGTCACGTCTCTGCTGTCGGTCACCGTCGATGCTATTGAAGCCCGTCTACGCTACTGACCAAGAACTGGTCGATAAACCGCTAACTGACTCGCCGTCTGAATGGGCACCAAAAACCGGCGTTCATCTCTACCACTTCCCCTTGTCGTTGGACTCCCAGAAGGCGAGGCAAGGATTAGAAGAACTCAGTGTGAAATGGCAGTCGCACGTCATTCTTACCCCGGCGCAACAACAGTTTTCACCCCGCTACGCCCGCATGAATTCTCGATGCGTGGTGCCAACGCTTGTGATTGACGGCAGAGTCACAACAGACACGGTAAATATTCTTTCGTGCCTTGCTGACCGATTCGGCGATACCAGCAATTCCCTGCAAGCATCAGAGGAAGAGCAAGGAGCCGTTAATTATTGGGTGGATAAGGCTGCAGCTCTATTCATGGAGGCGCTGACTTATGGTCACGTCGACGGTATCAAAAAACCCTTCCCATTCGGAAAGGCCCATGACGATGGCAAATTTCATCAGAGCAAACTGGACTTACTCTCAACATTAATCGACGAACACAAGGACGAGGAGCTACTCAGGCTCGCCTACGAAAAGAAAAGGGCTGTGATCGAGGCAACACAGGAAGCAATTGTGACACCCGGTCAACTGGCAGCAATTATTGAATCAACAAAAATAGAGCTTGATGAATTGGAGGCACATTTAGCGGCCGGGCCATTCAGCGACGGAGGCTGGCTAGCTAGCAACTCGTTTAGTCTCGCAGATATTCAATGGGGTCCGGTTCTGTATCGACTGCGTTGGCTCGGACTCCAGCCTCTGCTGTGGGAACAAGACTCCAGATTGACGGTCTACGCTGAAAGGTTATTTGCTCGTGAAGCTTTTAAACGCGGAGTGATCGCATGGTCGAGGGTGGGGCGTAACGTTATTTTCCCTGTGGTGCGCCTCAGGCTTTTGAGAGCGTTTGGCTTCCATCGGGATACGTGACCCCAACAGTATCAACGCCCTCTCCACTCCCAAGGCGGCACAGGATTATCGTCTTCCCATAGACCCTTGGGCGCTTCGCGCGCCTCCTTCTCGCAACCCTCTAGTAACTGGTTTTCCGGTGCGTACTTCTCATACCACCAGGCAAAACCTGCACAAACCAGTGATGCATTAATGTTGTAGCCCTCTTTGGAGTGGTACAGCGTAGCCACCACAGCCGCATATTGGTCGTTCTTGCCGGTTTCAAAGTAATAGATAGATCTCCCCACCATGTATTCGAGTGCTGCGGTTGCCACTGGCCCGAACGGCTGGTCTCTCTCTGGGGCATCGATGCCGTCTAAACGAATAATGCGGGCGCGCGAGCCACCCATCAGCACCAGCGTGTCGCCGTCGTAAACTCTATCCACCTTGGCGTATTTGGCCTCTTCAGGGATACCTGCGGGGCGGACGTCAGCCCAGCCAAGGCATGGGAGCAGAGCAAACAAGGCAATCAGTAATCTCATTGGCTTTCCTCGTCTCCTGTAATGGCTGAGCGATACTCCTCATAACCATCAAGGGCCTCGCGAATAACTGTTTTACCACTGATTGCAAACACGACCAAAACGAGCGACCGCTTTTAACTAGATCTGGTTTGAGGGTGCTCTTTATCGCAAGCCATCTTAAATTGCAGGCTTAGAAGGACCTTAGCGAGTGTTCAGGTGGAACTCAAAATCCCCGAAAGACTGACTTGAGAAGCACTATTTTTCTCTGCTGGTGCTCTTTAACCAATTGCGCTTTTAGATCTCGCAGGTCACGTGAACCGATTGGCTCTCACAAGTCGGCGGAATCTTTTACGCTAGAACCTAATTGGTGGTGGGCAGGGGTCGCCATCTCAACACCGCAACTACCCAATAAATAATCAAGAATAGATTCATATAAAGATAACTTATGGTCAAAAAAGAGTGTATTTGAAAAATGATCTGCCCCGTCTAGCTCCAGATAAGTGTGGTCTTTGTCGGCCTTGAGTAAAGCTCTTCGATACTTCTTTGCATGCTCGATCGGCACACGTTGATCCACCGTGCCATGGATCAATAAAATTGGGACGTTGACTTGCTCCACCTCATTAATGGGTGACACGCTGTCGTCCCACATCCGAAGCTGTTCAACTTTGCTTCTCCCCCTGAGGCGGTATCTGTAATAATTTACCTGCATCTCAGGATCCGTGACCGCCGCTCCAGCAACAACACATTGGTAAATTTGAGGCGTCCTGGACGCGGCGACTAGCGCTGCATAGCCACCGTAGGACCACCCGAACATTGCCACACGATCGCTACTGGCCAGCCCTTCGGCAACAGCCCACGCCACGCCATCGTCTTTGTCATCCTGCATTTTATATCCGCCTTGTCCGCCCTTGGAGAAGGCAATTTGGTAGAACCTTTGACCGTAACCTTTTGAGCCTCGGTACTGCGGCTGCAGAACTAAAAATCCGTTGTTTGCGAGCATTTGGGCCCACTCATCAAAAATAACGGTCTCTCGAACGAATGGCCCACCATGTGGCATCACCACCATAGGAAACGGTGGCTTTCCCTTGGGAATTGTTAGATAGGCGGGGATCACCTCTCCATCTCGCGCTGCATAGGTAACGAAATGAACGTTAGCTAGGCTGGCTGGTTCCAGCAGTGGCCTCTCTGCACCTATTAGTTGCAGACTCCCGTCGCGCAAAAGGTAATAAGTGCCCGGGTCATTAGGCCCGGTGTTTCGAACTATCAGTGTCTGGCCATCGCGCGACCTACCGGCAACCCTGAGATAATATGCATACGGTATGAGGCTCTCGATGTGCGCGAACAGAGCTTGCTCGGTGTGGTCGAAGTACTCGGTAGTGGGTCTCTCCTTGCAGTGGACTACCCCTGAAACCAGGTTTGGATGCTCCCACTCATTGCTGTGATAACGCACTCCGCATATATCGACATCATTCCTATGGTAGAGAAGCTCTGAGAACTCCCCTTTCTGAGGTTCGAATGACCAAAGACCGCTCGTATTCGCGTTACGATTAGCCTCAACTATCAAGTTGCCAGGAACTAGCGGGTCGAATCCGAATACTCGAAATTCCTCGAATGCGTCCTCCGACTGCCGGTGAAATTCTTTCCATTCGCCGGTGTTCTCAGGCCTCCAGAACCATAAATATTCCCGAGTGGCTAGATCGAAACCGCGCGCGAGTATTGGATTACCGTCACCATCAAAATCTATATTGCCTAGTAAAATCTTCCCCCGAATTAAGAGTTTCTTAGTACCCGTCTTTAAGTCAAACTCCCAATATGCTCGAGGCCTAAAAGCCTCCTGAAGCTTTGCGCCAACCCCTCCACTCGGCCCTTCGGCGAACGAAATTAATATTTTATTTTTTTTGTTAGGCAGAGTGCTCACCAGAGAAGGGTCACGCTCTTTGAAGCCATGGATCTTTCGTTCTTCAAGGTCGACCAGGGCTATGCGAAATTCATAAACCCCCTCGTTGAAACCGTCGACCATTTCCCGAACCTGTTGGCGAGCAAGGAAGATAAGATTGCTGTCGTCAACCCATTTGATGTCCACTATCTCCATTGGATCGGCGTCTACCCTGAAAGGCGTCGCTTTCAAATCGTCTGTGGGGTACACCTCGATAACTGGATTAGCGCCCTTCTCGGCAATTCGCAGTAACGCAAACGATCCGCCATCGGGAGAGAGAGAGACATGGCTTATGGCTGGCCTTCTAGCCCAATATTCAGCGGGATAGGGGGTTGCCTGAGAGGGTCCTGAGTATTGCGCTAAGAGTGCTGCCAACAGTAGGGCGCACTTTGCACTTGGGAGTGTAAATTTGATCAGCATTTCGTCTGCGGTTGTTCCAGTATTATTTTAGGTCTCTCCAAGTAGATAGACAGCGTCGACGAAGAAAGTCCTACCCTGGAGGTCGTAACCAAAACCAATAGGCGTATTCGAAAAGGAGATCACCTCTGACCCATCAACGCGAGGGGGTTGTTTGTTAAAAACATTCCTAATGCCCACCCCCAGGATAAAGGTATCTGCTTTGTAGAATAGTGAGGTGCTATGCCTGAAATAGTTGTCTGCCTCTGCGTAGTCACGACACAGCACATCAGCGGGCGGGCCCAAGCAGGTGTCCGACCCTCCAGCAATTGAGTCGAACTCGTCTACTGCTTCGGCATCCTGCTTTACTCCATCGAGGAATCTTGTTTCCCAAGTGAGAGTCCATCGGTCCCATTTAAAGCGCAGCGCCCCCTGCACCTGCCATTCCGGAAACCCCCACTCACCTGCATACTCTTCATAATCTACTGTGCCACTAGGGCTAGTAAATTGAGTAGAGCGTTCAATCAAACGCGTCGCATTAAGATTTAAACTAACGTCTATTGGCGCCCCCCAGTTGAATTGGTCGTTGAAAGACATGTTGTAGTCAACGCCTCGTGCTATCTCTTGGTCGCGATTAATAAACCCTAAATCCATAAAGGTGATCTGGGGGTTTTCTGGAGAAGTGAGATCCCTAGTGATTCGGTTGCAAAAAGCGCTGGAGCCATCTCCAGCCTCGTCGGTATAGCAATCCCTAACGATGAAGCCTGTGCTGGGCTCAATGACCGTATTCGTAATGTCTATTTCATAGTACGTGAGGCCAAAAGATAATTTGAACTTATTGGTGAAATTCTGCTCATAGGCAAAGCCAAAAGTCCACGATTCCGACTCCTCTGGATCCAAATCTAAGGACCCACCGGCCTCAGCTTCCACACTAAAAGTATTGAAGCCGCCATTGTTGGCCTTTGTCGGATCCACGCCAGTGGCCCTGCAATTTGCTAGGACTAATGGATCTCGTTGGTCATTCTCGGGGATGTATTCCCCCGTTAGATTGTTGAGTGCTTCCTCAGGCAAATAGCAAGGATCTGAAACGTTCAAGAATCCAGTGGAACCTGACAAAAAAAGCTCCCGCAAGTTTGGAGCCCTGAATGCAGTACCCCAAGTACCTCTGATGAGTAGTGATTCCGCAGGACGCCATCCCAACTTAATGGCCTCGGTGGTATTGTTTCCGTAATACTCATCATCGGTAAACCTTGCGGAGATATTCAAATTTAGCTCCGTAAAAAAAGGTTTATTTACCAGCAACGGGAGCTCCAACTCGGCGAACCACTCGGTAACGTCTCGAGTGCCGTAGGCACCCTTATCGGCAAAGAAGCCCCAAAATAACCCATCCGCTGCAACTGCATCGGGCTTTGATTTGATCTCGTCTCTGCGAGCCTCAAAACCAACTCCGAGCGCTGCGCCTCCGGCCGGAAGATTTAGCACATTTCCTGAGGCGTAAATTGAGAAAATGATTTGCTCGTAATCAGTATCAAAATGGCGTGTGTCAAATAAGTATTCCCTTTCAGCCAGCGTGGCAAAGTCACCCGTGACACGCCCCAAAGGGTATAAAGAATTGGCGTACATGTTCACTGGGACACAACCTGAGCTCACGTCAGAGGTGAGAGAGTTACTCAGATCATTGCTACATGGGGTCGAGGAGGAGGAGTTATAACCAAGTGCGTGATTAAGACGGTCCTCCCTGACACCATATCTATCTGATTTGCCATTTGAGTGCGAGAAGCTTAGGTAAGTGTCGAAGCGCCAATCGTTTAGTTGTCCAAAAGACAGTGAGGGAATATCGCCCCTTATGCCGGCAACTAGCCGAACCTGTGACTGCTCCACTTCAACTAGGTTTCGATCTCCGGACACAGAAACGATAGGTACCGTAGGGACGGGTCCCAACGCGCCCGGGTACAGATTAACGATCCCGAAATCCCGAAATTGAGCTGGTGTTAACCCGTATACAGCAGCAATGTTGGCGGCAATCGATGGATTATCTAGGTAAGCCCCCATGGCCAGCCCACAATCGACCCCCTGTGATTGGTTTGGGTTGCATAAATTGAAGGGGTTGAGGGCGGGCACCTCAGGAAATAGCTGACCTTCCCCACTATTTGCCGCCACCTCCAAAAATGCGTAATTAGCTTCAAAGTAAGGCGTTAGGTTAGCCTCTCCAGCGATCGTGTATTCTCCGAAAGCCATAATGTTAAAACGTGTAGATTTGGGAAAAAGATCGGCGTTGAGCTGACTGGGCTTGCCATTCAAGTCGTACTGACGCAGATCAACATCCCCTCGGCCGTCACCGTTCCCATCCGCGGCTAAGCCTGTAAACGGGTCTCCCGATTCAGAAAAATTGCCCCATCCTCCGTTTGAATATCCTGGAGTGTAGTAAATACTCCCCACTGGCAGACCTGGGATAAAAGTTCGCGCACCCAAGCTCCCAAGTCGGCAATTGCCGAGGGGATCGTAGCCTAGAGAGGAAAAGTATTGGCCTTCCGTTCTCAGCCTACCGTTCTCGTCCACCTCCATATGAGTCTCACACCCCGAAGTCCATGACCTATTCCCCAGAGAGGCTTTTTTGGTGCCCGCGTACTCAACTCCGATACCGAACAAGCCTCTATCGGTGTTGACACCCCATGAGCCATAAATTGTAGAGTCAGCCCCACCTTTTTGTTCCGGATGGTTACTGTAAATTTCGAGTTCAAGGCCTGCAAAATCTTTCTTGAGGACGGCGTTCACCACACCTGCGATAGCGTCTGACCCGTAAACAGAGGAGGCGCCGTCAAGCAATATGTCATAGCGCGCGACTAACGATCTGGGGAGTAAATTTAGATTGGGCGCTGCGGGCGCGCCCTCCACTCCCGACGGCGACACTCGCCTACCGTTAATGAGAATAAGATTTCTGCTGGCGCCAAGACCGCGAAGATTCACTGTGGAGGCAGCTGGTCCGTTATCTAAAACAAAACCTTGAAATGTCAAATCGATCTGCTGACCGGTAGACGCGGTTGATCCCTGGAGTATTTCGGCAGGGTCTATGATTCCTGCTTCTTTAGAGAGCTCTGTAGTGATTATCTGGAGTGGGGAGACACTCGAAAAAGTGTCTCGTCGTAGCCGCGATCCAGTTATCACGACCTCCTCAACCAGCCGCGCAGAGAAAGATGGGGCCTCGGTTGTTGCCTGTGCCTGCTCCTCGTCGTTATTTAAGTCTGATTGCGCACCGCTGTGCAGAGACGTTAAGGCTGCTAAAAACGCCAAGGTCGGGCAACAAAGTCCGTTCGTTAGGTTGGCCATGTTTGCGTCCTCGCTGCTGCTTGAACCTAAAGTGTGACAGAACTTTGGCATCCAGGGACCTTTTTGCTGGCAACGTTAATTTTGTATTAGTTGCCACCCAGTAGTACCTCACATGCCGGACGGAAGTATCATACAAAGGCGGCCATCGCACAGGAAGGTGTGTTGAGACGCGGCTTAAATGCCACGATCGCTGTTATACCGTCGCGCCAGAGTCAAACAAAAATACATTCAAACTCTTTTTCGTGATTTCCTGTTGATGCCCGGGGCCTGACTTGAACCGGCACGGCCGCAATGGCCGGGGGATTTTCAGTGCTTGGCTACCACTTCTCGTTGCACCTCAGTACATCTCGCTACAGCCACAACATCAATACCTCGGCCAATATTCATGTAATGGGGCGCTATAGGTTGCGATTGCTGTGTCACCTATTTGTTACTAGACCCCCCCGCGGGAGGCTAACCGTCGTTCTGATTGTGAGTGTTACCGCCCAGATACATCAGGGGGTGAAACTTAAATCCGATCTTGCTCTCTTGGCTCCCACTCGAGAGTTGAACTCCCAGAAGTTTTGAATAGACTAATGCCAAATATTCGTTGGTTTTACAAATCTGTTCGTCCGCGCGACAGCGCGTTGAGGGCACACGACTGTGAAACTCATCACTTCAATTCTTTTGATAACTACCGCGGCCTTGACGGACGCTACAAAAGCGTATGGTGCGTCTGCGGCTAGCACTCACTATCAACTTCTCAGCAGCACTCGCAGCATCCACAACAGTGCTTCCAACATTCAAGCCAAGCTTGAAGAAAAGATACAGCAGGTCGCCGATTGGGAAGCGGCAGACATTCAGATGATGATTGATGCCTGGCGCGCCGCAGACCAGTCCAATCGAGCGTTGGGTATTGGCTGGGATGCGGGATCTTGGTCTGAGTATGGTGTCGCACTCGACCGAGGCTTGGTGATCGCAGAAGTCCGCGGTATGGAGAGCGCAAAGCTGCGCGCCTATTACAGCTCCTTAATGGGCCGCTACGACCGACTGGAAATGTTTGATGCCAGCACTCTCACGCCAAGCGCACTCTCCGGGGAATACGACCCTGATGAACTGAGAGCAGCCAAAGCTAAATCCGCAGTGGAACGTATGATGCAAAAACAAAGCGGCGCCCTCGCCTTCCTTCAGGCGACTATTCGCAAAGATCCGGGTCAAGCCTTTGCAGATATCAAACGCATTGATGCGTCTCTGAGTCGATTATCCCAAGCTGATCAGGCGCAGCACGCGCTGGAAATTGAAGACCTGGAAGCCAGGCAAGCACAGATACAGGAGTTTGCGAGCTATATCCCTCTCCTCGGAGAGGCTACAGATATTCTTGCTGCAGTCTCAGGCGAAGGCTGGGATGGTAGGCGACTAGGCACTCTAGAGAGGGCCTTGCTAATAATGTCTGCCTTTGCTCCCGATGTCATCGAAAAAGCACTTACCGGCACACCCGGCGGCCTTGAGATGATGCGCAAGTTTCGCGCTAACGTGACAAAGCTCAACTCGCCCGCTTTGGTAGCGGCTTGGCAGGCAGGCAACAAAGACATCAACTTGCTAAAAAAGTTTGGTGGCGGCAACCCGCTGACGAGTAATAGTAACCTGACAAAGGTATTAGACGGGGAGGCTGATGAGATCCTGAGGAATGCCGCCAACTCTAAAAACCCTGCCGTAAAAGCTGCCAACGAGGCCTGGGAAGCCGCCGAGGCCGCAGGGCGCCAGGAAGCCGAAACACTGCTAGATTTGATCAAGAAAAGTGACGGTGATCTAGCCAGCAACGCTGACTTCAAGAAGGCCTACGAAACCTGTCGCAAGAATAAACGCTGTCTGAATGAGTTGAACCAAACTAGGGTGCAATGCCCTGATGGCAACTATGCGGATTGCCTGAACAAATTCAAGGACAACCCTGATCACAACGCTCGCAAGGCGTTGCTCAGCTTCGAACAGGGCTTGCACAGTGACATTGATGATAGCGTCGCTAAAAGCCTAATCGATGACTATCTTAGCCGAGGCGAAGTGCCACCTAATATGGCTGACATGAAGGCTCAACTCGAAGTGGCCTGGAAGCAGAGCGGGGATGGAATTGAGTGGAGCGACTTCCTGAAAAGTCTGGAAGTGAAGCCCTTTAATGCTACTAACTTGAGCGGAAATACTGCAAAAGACCCAGCCAAAGCATTATTCGATAAAGAACTGGCAGACACCAAACTGGGCATGGATCGGGACAACACGTTTCAAATCGTAACCAAAGATGGCAACAAAGTTGATCTGCCAGCTGATGTGGTAGAGGAGACTTATGCCAAAGCGCTTTTCGAAAAGCTGAACCCTGGTAAGGAGTTTAACCCCGCGAAAATAGACGCAGCTAAGTACCTTGAAGAGATGGACCACGCGAACCTGACCAAGCTCTCCAAGGACGCCTATTACTTTGGCAACAATCACGAGGAGAAACTTAACAAGTTCCTTGCTGGTGAGGTACCTATTGATCCAGCACTGGCAGATCGACTTGGGGAAACTATTCACATCAAAGCTGACGAGTTTTATGAGCGATTTGGCCATCGCCCCGCGAGCGAATTATCACCGAAAGAGTTGATCGACTATGCCGAGGGCATGCGCCAGACCACCAAGCAAGCCAAGAATCAGCTAACCAATGCCATGAAGGCAGCCGAGGTCGATCACATTCCTCATACGCTGAACCGCGGCCTCACCATTATGGATCAGGTGGGCAAGAAAATACCGGGCACCAACCGAACTTTCTCACCGGCAGATGCCGAGTCTGCATTGGCGCAAATCGGCATGAGTCCAGCCAAAGTCTCCGAGGAGCTGGGCAATTACTACTCATATATCCTAAAAATGGGTTCAACAAAGATCTATGCCAACACCGCTGAGGGGACCCGATCCGCTATTGCCCAGACAGCAGGTGAAGTGGCTGTTGAAGGCGCCAAAGAGGGCTCAAAGGCATTAGCAAAGCAGACATCGAAAGCAGGGACACAAAGAGAGGAGGACCTGTGAGAGCCCGCTGTGTTGCCCTGCTGCTCATGTCGTTTTTTTTGCCGGCCGTAGCTGAAGAAACAAGCAGTATGGCCTCTCTAGCAGAAGGTGCAGTATTGGCGGCAATAAAGCCTCTGCAAACACGAAAGATCCAGCTGGAGAAGCGTTTGGGAGACCTCGAGTCGCGTCAGGAGAGCGCCCGGGGTCTTGCCGAAGTGATCGCAATGCAAAAAGAGACAGACCAACTCATACAGGAGCTAGATGATCTACTTCAACAGATTCGAGCGCTTGGTATCCAGGTAGCAAAACTGAAGGATAAAGGCCTTCTCGAGGAGAATGGGGAAGAAAGCATTGAAGGCGACGAGGCGGCCGGCGAGATGCTGCTCGTAGCTCTGGTTGACGAGGAGACAGAAGAGTACGGCAGTGAGGAGGAGCCACAAGAGCTGGCCGAGAGCGAAAACCAGGAATTGGTATTTCTGGTGGACAACGCCTTAAGCCTTGATGATCTGGGCAGCCTGACGCAGGTCGTGGAAGTGATTGAAGTTGTTGAGATTGCCGAGGACCAAGATGTCCAAGTCGGCGACACCCGAGAATATATCGACGAGGAGGGCAACTTTGTCACCGAGACTGTGATCGCAGTGGAAGAAGAAAATGAGTACTACGAGAGCGACGAGTGGTACTTCGAAGACCCAGACGCGGATTACCTGCAGCGAGTCCGGTACCAGATCGCCTACAACAAGGATGAAATACGTAACTTTGAGGAATCACAGATTCAGGAGGGCTTGAGCGTTGCCGATGGCAAAGTTCAGAAGTACCGCCAGGATGCAGCTGCCTTCGCCCAGGGTATGAGTTCCTTCGCCCAGGGGCTGAATCAAGTCCAGCAGCAGATGTATGAGCAGGATCAGCGCATGGCTGATATGCGGAAAGCCAGCGAACAACGGCAGAGAGAGCTACAAGAATCGATCCGCGCAGCTAACGCAGTAAGGGAACGGGCGGTAGCGGCAAGCAGAAGCCAAATGGGCCAAGGCCCCTACCCGATACTGGACCCCTACAGCACGCCTTCTGGAAAGCCGGGGGCATACGCTAGTACAACGAATCAACCGGGGTCACAGGCGCCATCGGTTGCACAAGTCCAAGCCAAACCCAGCAATTCCACACCTATCGGAAGAGGCTTCAGCATCAGCGAAAATTCCGGTACCGGGGGGAAATCCCCAGAGGGCTCAACGGATCAAGTTATAGCTTACGAGATCTGCCATCCTAGGAGGGTGACCAAAAGCCTCTCCTTATGCAGTATGCAAGCAGGATCCGTGGGTTATCTCTTCGACGCGTTCGACAGACCTTGCCTGCGCGATAAGTTTATGGAGGATGACTACAAGTATCCCTGGCAGATCGATGGGAAGACCGTATACGTGAACGACTTTGCGGTTGAAAAGTTTCCCGAGGCTCCGCCAGATTACGTTCTCATTGAAATAGACCGAATTGCTTTCTCGAGGATGTGTTATTGAAAAGAAAGAGAGGCATGCGCCTATTAACAGTGTACAGAGGCATACAATTCGGTTAAACGACGAAAATGAGGACTAACAATTCTCTTATAGGTTCAGTTGCGAGCATGTTACTGCTCTCGGCTTTTTCCCCCTCTGATGCACGAGCATTAGAGCAGGTTTACGCCGCTTTTGAAAAAGACGGCAAGCCGACAATGATTTACCGACCCAAGTCGACGCCACGCTTTAACCGAAAATATGATCTGACCGTGGGTATCCTCCCCGTGCAGGACCGGCGAGTGATGAACTTCTATTGGTACAAAGACGATCTATTTGAGGAACCCATACCTCTGGGCTTTGGTGACATTTTGTATAACGAACTGCGCAGCAGCCAACTGTTTAAAAAGGTAAAGCGAATCAACTCGCCCTTGCCCTCAAACTCAGATAACACTGCGCTTCAGGCCTACAAGGAGAAGCACGGCGTTGATATGGTGATCAGCGCCGATCTGGTAGCCTTCAACATGCTTCGCGAAAAGGCAGGCAAGATGACTACGGGAGTTCAAACAGGCGCCGTTGTTGCTGCGCCTACCCGCGTGATGATCGACATCGCGATATTTGCACAACTTATTCATCTCGAGAGCGGCACGCTGATCTGGGCGGATTTAGTTGAACGTCGCGGGCAGGCCTTTGCATTAATGGGTGTATTGGCACCAGAAGAGGTAGGCAGCTTGACCCGCCAAACACTTAGTTTTGTATTCGGTGATCTCAAAATGTTGTTATCAGCGGGCGGCAAAATCATGGTTAAGCGATGAAAAAGATCACGCTCTTCATCACCGCGACTGTTCTCTGGGCGTTGACGACCAGCCACGCTGTTCAAGCAGACACTTCTGATGAGATCAAGGCGCTAAATATACCTATACCCTACCGTGATGCTTCAATGATCGAGGGTGCTGTTGCAATGCGATCCGCGGTAGTCGCTGTGGAATATGCAGATAAAAAAATGCAAGAGCGCATGTTTGCGCGCAAGCTAGATAAAAAGTTCTATCCAATATTGGTCAGAGTAACCAACGAATCAGACCAGAGATTGCTCGTAAAAGCTCCTGATAGCTCTCTAATCGCCGGGGTCAATGAGGTGGAGCCTCACCAAATTCACACCGTCTTTGAAAACTTAATAAAAACTAGCAAGACGGGCAGGGCCTTTGGAAGCATCATCACCCTTGGTCTGTCAAACCTATTGGGAGGTAACAACGCGGTTATGGTGAAAAACGATGGCGAATTCAACGAGCCGCTAGTGCAAAACATGTATAACAAGGCTTTGAAATTGAGCATCGTAGAGCCCGGGGACACTCTGTCTGGCTTTCTGTTTTTCGATACCAACGCCAGCAATGAAAAAAAAGCAGAATTGTTATTGCCGCTGCAATATCTGAACAATACGGAGACTTTTATTGTAGAGGTGTCAATACTGTAGTTCCCGACTGTGGAAACCGATGACAAAACAACCATAAGAGATATGTTGCATGGAGCAAGAACTTAGACAGGTGCTACCTAGCCTCTACCTGCTACTCATAGCCGCAGTCAGTCCCTCTACCTCTGCCCAAGCAATATACCCAGCAGAAGAATCCATCTCAGCTGACATTTACAAGATTGTCATGGCTGGCGGGGAGTATGCACCCCGGGAAGCCACCAAAGACAGCCTGTGGAAAAAGCAGAGCAACTACCAGTTTAACTCCGGGCGCAGCCTGAGTGTCGATGGGCAGTATGTATTGTTCCTCGATCGCGGTCGGAAAGCCCAGCTGATCGACAGGCTCTCTAACCAGGTTATCTCCCAAAGCAGCTCACGCGTCAACGTTGGCGACACCCAAATCGATATAGCGGCAGGCTATGCCTATGTCAGTGACGCCAAGGGACTTCATCTATTGGGCCGCTCTGAGAAAGGCCGGGATATTTCTCGCTACTTTCGCATGAAACGACAAGACAATGTGAAACTACTGCGTGCGATTGAGAGCGGCACCTTTGCAGGCTGCGCCCTCGTCGTCACAAGTAATGGCAAGATCATGCTGGCTATCCCCGGTCAGTCAAAACTTAGGGACGTTGGCGTTGGTGACGACGAGACCTCCATAAAGTTGGAATCGGGCGCGGCGATTCTCTCGAGAGCGGGACAAGATAACCACTTCATTTTCAGCAGCGATGGGTATTCCCTTCAACTCTTGCAGCTTACTGGTGATCCTGAGAATCCTGAGCTGTTAACCGTAGCGACACCACAGCGACTCTCTGCACCCGTAAAAGCAATAGTTCAGTGGTCCCAGACCAACATACCACTTATGGTGCCCGCGACTGCAAATCGGGCTCCGTTTTTCTACGACCTAGTCAACGAGCGAGAGCTAAAGTGGCTCGACCAGACTCTGACATCTCGCTGGAGGCAGCTGGAGGACCCCTCCGTGAAGCTAACCCCGGATGGACAGCACTTACTAATACAAAGCAACGAACAGCTGCAAATGATTCACGTAAGCCCGCCACCAGACACCAATAATCAATACGTGGCGGCAGTACCAGCAGGTCAATTTGAAATTTCTAGTTGCTTCGCCAGTAGCTGCAACATAAGCATCGATAACACAGGGCAGTTACTAAGTGTGCAGGTCAGCGCGTTCGAAGATCCAAAGGCTGCGGGGTATCACGAACTATTTGATATATCAGGGATGTGGAGCTTAGATAGCGTCGCTTTAGCGGCGATTGAGCCTGGTGGCACCTTGGCCGAGCTCGAAAAACATCTCCAAGCGAGCTTCACATCGGACTATCGATTTGACGAGGTAATATTAGACAGCACTGGAAGCAAGGCATATTTACCTATCGATGTATTTGGCTGGCTGGAATTTGATGTTGCACCATGGAGCGAGGAGCGACAGATACCACGGGATATGCTGCGCCTGGGCAACTGGAAGTTTACGACCGACGATGGCTCAGTCGGCTTACTCGCAGTTGATGCCTATGTAGGTGATGAACCAATCCCCCGCTTCAGCTTTGGTCGTGCAGCCCCTCTTTACCCAAATAGAAGTAACAAGCCCCGAAGCGCTTCTGCCATGGCCCCTAACCTGCGAGAAGCCTTAGACATGTTTGCAGCCGGCTTTAGGGAGGAAGGCCTCGACGCTCTGGAAGCTGCAACGATAGAAAACGCGGGCCAACTAAAACTTGTTTTCCAGGAAATAAATACTTATCCGGCTACGTACCCGGCCTGGACCGAGGAACATTTCACCAGCATCGAGGCAGCGCGATTATTGCTCCGCGCCTATCGAGAGCTCGTTGACGATTCAGTAGCGCTACTGAATGTATCTTGCGAAGCCGTGTTGTCACCAGGGCGTGGCTGCCGGGTTGTCTCATCTAAAACCAATTTGCTTAGTGCGGATCAAGTTATCACTGCTGTTAATGGTCTTGAGGTTCGTCGCAGCAGCGATATTGATGCTGCCCTGACGAGGCTGCGCAAAAATCAATGGGCTGCAAACATAAGTTTACGCGATGGTAGCCGCCTTCAAATCCCAGTGAATCGCAAAATACGGGACCCGGATAGCTTCGTGTGGGCAGTAAATCTTTACGTGCAGATGGCTATGATCCAGGGACAAGTAAATGTGCCCCGCCAAGTTCAGAATGCTTTTAGAAAGCTGGATGTAGAGGTGCCGCAGGAAGCAAAAGATCGAATAGAGCTAGCAGTAATGGCTTCGCGCATATTGACCGGTCATGCCAAGGAAGTTTACTCCTCGTTGGTGAGGCGTAAAGAATGGGCGCGAGCCTACTCAACCGCACTGAGTGAAGAGATCATCTTTTACCCACTAAGGGTTAATAAAAAGAAACTGGGCTTTATCCTGGGGCTAAAACCAGAGGAAATCACTGGCCCGGTGGTTAACCCCTACCACAATGATGAATTTGTCGACTTTAATGGCGACACATTGCCACCCATGAATAAAAAATCTAGTTAGCGCGCACATGCAGCAAGTCGGGCCGACGGGTGTCATCCGTAAGCATCAGCTACGAAATCAGCAACGGATTTTCGGTGGGACAGTCTCTGCTTATTCTATTTATTCGTGATTCGTATGGTGCCCGGGGCCGGACTTGAACCGGCACGGCCGCAATGGCCGGGGGATTTTAAGTTCCCTTCACTACGGTACAGCACAAGATAACCCGCCTAAACACAAGTCAAACGCCCTCCTCTCCTGCGTTAAATTGCTTCTAGATGTACTTATTTTGACTTACGAGTCAGCACAGTGTCAGTGAGACACCCCCCCGAAAGGGCTAGCTTGCATTGTGATGGTTACCGCCCAGATACATTAGGCTATGTGATGGGGTTTAAGGTAACTAACCGCGGGTGCCAACCAACACATATGTGAGAAGCTTTCTTCTGCATTGACCTCTTATTGGGCTAACGGATGAACATCAATTAAGGACACAGAAAGATGGACAGATACAAAGGTAAGGTAGTAGTCGTAACAGGCGCTGGCGGGGGTATCGGACGTGCGTCCGCTATTCGATTTGCGAGTGAGGGTGGATCTGTGCTGGCAGTTGATTTTCAGGGGGAAGCGCTCTCGAAAACCTTACAAATAGTTAAAGACGCGGGGGGAGACATACACGGTGTGCAAAGTGACGTCGGTGACGCGGAGCAGGTGCAGAAGTACCTAGAGGAGTGTGTTTCAGTTTTTGGAGGTGTCGACGTTCTGTTTAACAACGCTGGCATTGTTGGAGGTATAGGGCCACTTGAGGCTCTAGACGAGGCAACTTTTGATGAGCTTTTTAGAATAAATGTGAAAAGCGTATGGCTCGGCATGCGATTTGCGAAACCAATCATAGCCGAGCGTGGTGGTGGTGCCATCATAAATACTGCCTCGGCAGCGGGTTTAACAGCGACACCAACATTGATGGGGTACGGAGCAAGTAAGCACGCTGTTGTTGGCATGACCAAAACAGCGGCTGTGGAAATGGCCCCAATGGGTATTCGAGTGAACTGTATTTGCCCGGGGATAGTTTCTACACAAATGATTCAGACCATTGAAAATAAGTCTGTTTCGCTAGGGCTGGTGTCCAGTGCTGATCAGTATCAGCAAGCTTACAGTGACAGGACTCCGTTAAAGCGTTACGTAGAAGCGTCTGAAGTAGCGGCTCTCGCGGCTTTTCTTGGATCGGATGAGGGCGGCATGATAACGGGGGAAACATCCGTAATCGATGGAGGGTTTCTGCAATCTTAGGAATTATCTGATCTGCTTTCGGCAAACCATAAGATTTTCTCAACGTGAGAGGTCATGTCAGAGCAAATGTGATGCAGGTGGAGGGGTCGGG
>NYYE01000073.1 GCA_002686655.1 Crocinitomicaceae bacterium
AGGTTTTTCAAAGGAGACCAGCTGTAGAAAGTAGTATCAAAATCTTTCCCTTCCCTTTTTAATGTGATTGTTTTTTTTTGATTTTCTGAAACATATAAGTCACAGTTGAAATACCCTCCATTTTGGATACATGCACATATAAACATTTCTTTATTATTTAAAGATAAAGTTGCTCCTCCATATTTGGGACCTAAATTAAATGGTTCTTCCAATGGCTTCCCCTCAAGAAAATTTTCTCTGAAACTCACTCTAGTGGAATTAGCAAATAACTGCTCATGGTGAACAGCAAAGTCCCCTTTAACATATTCATCATATTCGATTGTATAATAAATATGCTCATTATCAGGTGAAATTACTGGTAAAATTTCATTTCTCTCAGCAGTTGAAATGTTTTTTAGAACCTTAGGATTAAAAGGGACTGGATTACTGTAAAAATCACAAAAATATTGGGACATTTCCAAAGAAGCCTCAACATATAGTTTTTGATCTTTATAGTTAATAGCAATTTGCTTTTTATTTTCAGTTGGGAATTCTAAAAATTTATTAAAATATTTTACTGCTTCACAATCATTCTTTTCCATATAATAAATTAAACTTAAGTAGTAATAAACGTCTGCGTGAAAAGCAGGGCAAAGACTTTCTAGCTTTAAAAAATATTTTTTAGGAAAATCCATTGGATCGCCAATAGTATATTTTCTTCTAAATGACATTTTTGCCAATTCCCAAATACACGGAATACAATCTTCTTCAAGTTCTAAGGTCTCCTTGTAATATTTAACTCTATTCTTATAGTCGTACTTTTTATAATTTTTTGCTTTTAAATATATTTTCTCGATGGATTTTGGCACTTCAACTTCACATTCTAAATCTTGGCCAATAATAAATAATTTAAAGAAAAAGAATAATAATAAACTTAATATATATCTTCTATTTTTCAATAGTATTAATTTCATTTTCTGAATAAGCAACTATCGCTGCAACAGATGCATCACCAGTAACATTTACTGTTGTTCTACACATATCTAAAATCCTATCTACAGCAAAAACTAAACCTATCCCTTCAATAGGAATTTCTGGGAATAATCCTAAAACAATGGTCAGCATAACTAATCCTGCTCCAGGAACTGCAGCGGAACCAATAGAAGCTAATGTAGCTGTAACTAAAATTGCTAATTGATCAATAACCGTTAAATCAATATTAAAAGACTGTGCGATAAATACAGCAGCAACTGCTTGATATAAACTTGTCCCATCCATATTAATGGTAGCTCCAAGGGGTAAAACGAAACTAGAAACTCTTTTTGAAACACCTAATTCTTCTTCAACTCTTTCCATAGTTAATGGTAAAGTAGCAGCACTTGAACTAGTTGAAAATGCCAATAACTGAGCAGGTGAAATTGCTTTTAGAAAAGTTTTGAATTTAACTTTGGCAAATCTTCTTATTAAGAATGGATAAACAATAAATATCATTATCGAAAGTCCTACAATTACAGTTAAACTATAAATACCTAAGCCTGTTAATATTTGAAATGCAAAACCTATATCACCTTCTGAAACCTGCACTAAAACTCCTGCTAATAAGGCAAAAACTCCAATGGGAGAATAAATCATTATAATATCAACTATTTTCAAGATAATTTCATTGACACTTTCAAAAAAAACTTTTGTAGGTAATGACTTACTTTCAGGAATCATGACCATGGCAACACCAAATAGAATGGCAAAAAATATAATTTGTAGCATATTTCTATTGTCAGAAGCACTGGTGATGAAATTACTTGGAACAAGGTCAATCAAAGGTTGTAAAGGTCCATTTTCTTTCGTCACTTTAGCGAATTCAATTTTAGATACTGATTTAGAAGAATATTTGTCAACTAATTTTCCCCTTGTTTCATCAGACATAAATTTTCCAGGTTGAACGGTATTTACTAACAGTAATCCAATTATTATGGCAATAACTGTTGTAGAAATATAAATGAAAATAGATTTCCCTCCCATTTTTCCCAATGTTCTAATGTTATTCATAGAGGCTATTCCAACAATTAAAGAAACTAAAACAAGTGGTACAGCAATAAGCTTTAAAGAATTGATAAAAATTTTGCCAAAAGGTGAAATCCAATCTTCAGTAAATGTTATCCAACCCTGAAATGTTGCCAAAATACTATATCCTAAACCTAAAACAAGACCTATAATAATTTGAATATATAGTGGCATTTTTTTAGTCTTAAGAGTCATAATTTAGTAGTTCTATTTCTTAATAAATGATCCACAATTACCATAGCAGTCATAGATTCTACAATGGGAACTGCTCTAGGAACAACACACGGATCGTGCCTTCCTTCAGCTTTAATTTTTATATTGTTTTTTTCTTTATCAACACTATTTTGCTTAGTAAGAATAGTTGCGACAGGTTTAAAAGCAACTTTAAAATAAATTTCTTCTCCGTTAGATAACCCTCCCTGAATTCCACCAGAAAAATTAGTTTTTATAGATACTTTTCCATTAATTGATTCAAATTCATCATTATGGTCAGAGCCCAACATTTTGGAGCCTTCAAAACCAGAACCGTACTCAAAGCCTTTAACTGCATTGATCGAAAGCATTGCCTTTCCTAAATCTGCATGAAGCTTATCAAAAACTGGTTCACCTATTCCCAAAGGAACTCCTTTAACATGGCACTTAATTTGCCCTCCAACTGTATTCCCTTTTTTCTTTATTTCTGAAATAAAGTCAATCATTTTCAATGCAGCATTTTTATCTGGACACCTAACGATATTTGTTTCTTTAGAACTGGTAATATTATCAAAACTAAGATTGTCTTCATTTGCAAAAATATTTCCAACACTTAATACGTAGGCAGAAATTTCAATCTTATATTTTTTTAAAATTAATTTTGCAACCGCACCAGCAACAACTCTACAAGCAGTTTCTCTAGCGGAAGATCTGCCTCCTCCTCTATAATCTCTTAAACCATATTTTTCTTGGTAGGTGAAATCTGCATGTGAAGGCCTAAAAACATTTTTAATCTTATCATAATCTTCAGATTTAAAATTGTTATTAGAAATTGTAAACCCTATGGGTGTTCCAGTGGTTTTACCTTCAAAAATACCTGACATAAATACTACTTTATCTCCCTCAATTCTTGAAGTTGTGATTTTACTTTGCCCTGGTCTTCTTCTATCTAATTCTTCTTGAATAAAATTTAAATCTATGGAAAGGCCTGAAGGACATCCATCAATAATTCCACCTATACTAGATCCATGAGATTCTCCAAATGAAGTTAACTTAAATATATTTCCAAATGAATTTCCCATTTCAATAATTAACTAAGATAAAATAAAGAATATTTTAATCATAAGTTATCAATATATTCCTGAATGATAATGGCATCATTATAATTCATCACATTAAAATAAAAACAAAGCCATAGTTTTCCATTGTCATCCCTTTCCTGATAAAAATCAAAATTATTATTCATAATAAAGAATGGATGATTCATAATATTTAATTTAATTTCATTAGAATCTGAAGGTTTTTTGATTTCAATTTTCTTAAAAACTCTATGTAAATTTCCTTTATAAATTTCAAATTTATCAGAATATACTTTTTTATATTTCACCTTATATCTTTCTCCTTTATTAGTTAAAATCTCAAAATAAGAAGAAGAATAACTTTCTAGTTTTCCTTCTATTCCATTAGCAATTAGATTCTCTCCTACTATGTACCCATATTGAAAAGCAAAAATAATCCCAAGAAATAAATTCTTTAAATATTCCCACATTAAAGCAATTAAAATAAGTATAGCAGTACCAACAATTATTAAATTATCATTAAGGGCATGAGCAATTTTTAAAATTATAAATAGTATCCAAATAAGGTATATTACAACATCATAAAAGAAAAGGTATTTTTTTTGGGATGGATTATTTTTAGAAAGTATTTTCAATAGCCTTCTAACTAAAGTAATTGAGATTAATAATATTATTAGTTGAAGTATAAAATTAAATATATATGGTAATACTGTCACTACTATATTAAATTTTTGTTTTTGAAATAATGAAGTAAATCCTTAATTAAATATGGATTAATTTCTGTATAAACCCCTTGAGTAATAAGTATATCTTCAGCTTTAAACATAGAAATATGTTCGTTAATATTTAACTCTAACTTTTCATCAAAATACTCTTTGAGATTTTTTAAATTAATTTTTTTATGATAATAAAACTGTAGTAAAATTAAGAGCTCTTTATTAGAAAAAACATATGGAAAAGTCAAATCATAATCGTAAGAAAAATCCAGAAAATCGTCATCTATTTTAGTCAATGAAGATATCCATAAGTGATTAAACCAACCTATATTTCCAGAAACTTCACTATGTATATTTTTGAAATTTAGAACAGACCTAAATGGATTAGAAAAATTTACTTTAATTCCCTTATTAAAAATTTCTACAGCAGCTAAATTATTTTTATAATCTACTATTTTTTCTAGCTGCTTTTTGGAGAAAGATAATGAATGAATATACTTTAAAACTAAAGTATCTAAATCGGTATTTGACAGTAGTTGCTTCTTGAAAACTGGGTTTAACTCAATGACAAATATTAACTGATTATGATATTTCTTGAAAATTTCTATCCAAGTTTTTACATTATCAAAACCCATTTTGCTTTTTCTCCACCATAGTTCGAAATTGTTTAAAAAAACCACTGAACCCTTACCTAAATCTTTAAACACTAATTTTTGAGAATTAGATTGATTTACCGGATGTAAAAGTTTTGCAAATTTAATTTCGTTGGAACTTTTTATAAAATTATTTGGTATGTCTAACTCATAACAGTTTTTATAATCAAGAGATTTCATAACCTTATTTATTATATAAGATTTCCCTGAATTAGGTTCTCCTGAAACTATAATAATGTTCTGATCACTATCTTCTCTGTTAGAAATAGCATTAGTAATTGTACTTACTTTTTTAGAAATAAAATCTGAAAAAAAAGCATTTGGCTTAGTATCATTGCTAAATAATTGTAAATATAACTTTGGTATATCACTAATTGATTTTGATGATGGAACTTTTTTCTCTACAAATTCTCTAATTAAATTTATTTTATCTTTTTTAGATTGATGAAATGATACTTTATCTTCAACGGTCAGCATATCGATAAAAGACAGAAACTTTTCTGAAATATAGTTTTGAATTTTTTCAAGATTGAAAACAGAATTATCTTTAGGATTCAATTGAATGATTTTCTTAGACTCATTCAACATTAAAAATTGGTGATCATTAAATTTATTTATTTCTACTTTAAGGTCATCTAAAAAGGAAATAAATCTATCTATTTTCTGAGAAAGGTTCTGATTAAATAGTTCCATGGTATTTAGAAGCTTCTTTTTAGAGTCTTTAAGCAAATCTTTTTCCTCCTGGTTAGCAAGAGTGAATGAAACCAACTTATAGGAGCTGATAAGATTTTCTAACTCTTTTTGTATCCACTTTTCATGTTGATCTATTAAATTGACAATGGGGAATATTATTTTTTCATTATATATATATTGAAGACTGTTTTTTAAATTATACTCTTTCTCTAAAAGATTATTTTGTGAATTATAAAAATAATTGATTGCCTCTGATGAATAGACTTTAATTTCCTCCGGAAATTTATTAAAAATATCTTCATAATTTATTTGCCAAGTATTATCATTTATGGAGATTTTTAGACTATTATAGTCAGCTTCTAATTGACTTATCCAATGGTCAATTTTAGATGGCTCTTTTAATTTTAATTTTTTACTACAAGCATTTAAAATTTTTTCTATTGGACTAAAAACTTTTTCTTTCATAACAATGGAAAAGTGGTCTAATTGATTATTGGATATATTCTGAAGAATCGTAGATGAACAATAAAGAACCTTTAAATTGTGAAAAATAAAAACATTTTTAGCAAGACCTTCAGGATATGATTCTACAATATTCCACTTTTTATTGTATTCCTTTGGATCAAAATTTTCTTCTCTATCTTCAGAAATAATTTTTACATTTTTTTCACCTATGTCTTTAACGATTGCATTTATAAGTTTTGATACTAATAAATTAAGTTCCTTGCTTAAATTTGAAAATATCTCTTTATTAACAGTCTCTAAAAATGGTAAAATTTCGTTTTTAGAATTTTGATTTATAAATTCTTTATACTGATTTATATATTTTACATGAATATTACCAAATGTCTTTAATACGTCAGTAAATTGATTTACAAATTGACTTTTTAAATAATGTTCAAATAATTTCACGATTGGAATAACCAATTTAACAGATTTATCTGAGGATAGATTCTTATTAATTTTACTTCTTATTTTATCATTATAAACAGAAGAATTTAAGTACTGACTATCTAAAAAACTTAAGGAATAATTAAAATTAATTTTATCATTGAAAGTGGATAAAAATTTATTAATAGAATAGAAATACTCTTTAATATTCAGAGCCATATTATTTTCTAAATTATCAGCAACCGTTTGAACCATCTCGGTATTATATAAATGTTTGGTTAATTCATTTATTAAATTTTTGTTATTAAAAACATTAATATAATATTCCTCAAAAGAAAGAATAGAAGACTGAATTTTGCTAATAAATGACTGATTAATTTTTTCGAATTCTTTTTGCCATAATGAAATTTGATCATCAAAATTTTGGTCAAAAGTTTTAACTATAGAATTATTATGGGTTTCTAATTCTAAAGGGTTAGATGGTTTTGAAATAGTTTTAAGATGGACATCTATTTTGGAATTATCTATAAAGCTGTTAGAGGCTTCCAAGAAAAGTGCTGAGCCAATTTGACCAAATAAATCATTGGAATAATTAATGAATTGTTTTTCTTTTCCCGGGTTTAGTTTAGGGAGTTTCATCAATATTATATCTGCATGATGACTTTTGATTTTTATATATTCGTTAATATTCTTTTGATCCTGAAAATTGTTAATCACTTTTAGGTCTGCAACCATTCTTTTTTTATCTACAATTGTTTTCATCCGGCTTATAATATCCTTAGAATTAGTCTTTTCAGAATTTACATAATAGATATTTAAGGAAGCCTTTTTCCATCGAGCAGATGATCTCAAAAATTTAATTAGTTGAAGAGATAACTCATTCTCTTTGTCAAACGCTGTCCACCAAAGATCAATTTTATTATAGTTGCCAAATCCTTTTTTTAAATCATAATCAAGATAAAGTATATTGTAATCAAGATCTTTTAACTTTTGAGTCATTTCTCCAAACCAAATTGGGTTTTTGGTATTCTTAGCCCATCCCATTAAAACGGTATTTGGCTCAACACCTGAAAAACCATAAGTAGTAGCAATAGTTTCTATTCCTTTAAATATATTTTGACAATATAACTTTCTATGGAAAATAGAATCATCTTTAATTAAATCATCCTTAAGGTTTTGGTCAGCTTTCGGAAATAATACTTTAGCAGATTTAGTTTCTATTAAGTCAAAATTAGAAACCATACCAGTTCTACCAATTATATTTTTTCCAAACTCTATTAAATGTGGCCTATTGGATGTATTGCCGCTAAAAAGAAGAATATTTGGTTGCCAATTTCTTTTATGAATAGTCTTTTTTTGAATATTTTTTAAGCCTGTTTTAACTACCGAATTCCAAACACTTAGCCAAACATCTCCAGTTCCAAGAACCAAATCTTTTTTTGAGAGCCAAAACCAAAAAATTAACATAAATAAAACTGCTACTAAAGTTGCTCCAAGGTTTAATTGAATCATTAATAGTAGAGTAGCAATAGAACCTAAAAGGGATATCCATAATGGAATCTTAAACTTTGGTCTAAAATCAGGACTAGACCATTGTTCTAAAAAACAAGATAAATTAATGAACAAGTAGGCCGCCATATAGAACATGGCTACTAATTCAGCAATTACATTTAATTCTCCAATTAAAATTCCAATTTCAGCAATGAAAAAGGTTAAAAACAAAGCATTTCTTGGTTCCTTATTAGACCCTGATTCTTTGGCAAAGAACTTAGGAGTTATATTGTCTAAGGACATGGCTTGTAGTATTCTTGGCCCACCTAAAATCCCACCTAATGCAGATGATAAAGTTGCTCCCCAAACACCACATAGAACCAAAAATGGAACAGCCCCAAATTCGATAAGAACATTATTATTGGTTTTAAGAAATTGACTATCTATATTATAATAGATGAATACAGATAGGATTAAATAAACTGACAATCCTATTGAAATTGACAACATTGTTCCCCAAGGAATTGAAATTTTTGGATTTTTTAAATCTCCACTCATAGCAACTCCAGCCGTAAATCCAGTAACTGCTGGAAAAAATAATCCAAAAAGAGTGGCAAAACTGGGAGACTCCATAATATCTGAACCTACTTTTAATCCTTTTGAAGAACCTAGAAATATAGAACCTAGAGAAAGTACGATCAATCCTAAAATTACATATTGGATTTTGAGGGCAAAATTAGTACTGATGTAAGCTATTATAAGAACAACTAATAAAGCTAAGGATCCAAAAAGTCTTAATTTATTGGTAGAAATACCACCAGTTGCCCAGTCTTCATTAATAACAGGGATAATACTCTCTGAAAAACCAATTAAGTAAAGTGCGATACTAAATGCAGTAGCAATAAAAATTGTTAGTCCGATTGCACCTCCAATGGGAAGACCTAAACTTCTTGTGAGCATATAATATATACCACCTTTATCAATTTTTTTATCCGTAGCAATGGAAGAAACACTTAATCCAGTAGTTATAGAAATAAGGTGAGCAAATACTATAATTAAAATAACTTGAAAAATTCCGGTAGCATTTCCAACAACACTTCCAAGTCTCATATACATAATAACCCCTAGAATTGTCAATAAAGAAGGGGTCAGTACTCCACTAAAAGTTCCAAATTTTTTTTGCCCTGCCATTAATTAATGAAATATATACATTAAATATGCTAAAAGGAATTTATATTACAGTCATAAAGTGAAATAAATATGTTTAATGAACTAAAAATTTTAGAATTATCTAATGTATTAGCTGGACCTGCAGTAGGGATGTTTTTTGCCGAACTTGGAGCAAAAGTTATTAAAGTAGAAAACAAATTATCCAATGGAGATATCACTAGGAATTGGAAATTACCTAAAGAAAAAAAGGAAGATTTGTCAGCCTACTTTTGCTCTGTTAATTACAATAAAAAACATGTTTTTTTAGACTTTAATAATGAAGAAGACACTTTAGTTTTAGAAAAACTTATTATAGAATGTGATATTATTATTACAAATTTTAAAGATGGTGATGCAAAAAAATTTAATCTTGATTTTGAAAGTTGTAAGACTATCAAATCTGATATTATTTATGCTCATATAGGAGGTTTTAAAAGCAATCCTAAAAGAGTCGCATTTGATATCATTTTACAAGCAGAAACTGGTTTTATAAAAATGACTGGAAATAAAGATGCCTATGCTAAAATGCCAGTAGCTTTAATTGATGTATTAGCAGCTCATCAAATAAAAGAAGGAATACTCACAGCATTAATTTTACAAAAAAAAGAGAATAAAGCTTTTAAAATCACTACTACTTTAGAAGAAACGGCTATAGCTTCATTAATGAACCAATCTTCTAACTTCTTGATGGCTAATTATTCTCCTCAACCAATTGGAACACTCCACCCAAATATTTCACCCTATGGTGAAATCATCAGCACTTTAGATAATCAAAATTTAATTCTTGCCATTGGAACAGATAAACAATTTGAAATATTTTGTGAACTAATTGGTTTAGAAAAGAAGTGGACGCAATTATTTAAAAATAATAGTCAAAGAGTAAAAGAAAGAAAGCAACTTTTAAAACTTATTAATAAAAAAACTAAAAAAATTAAATCTAAAAACCTATTAAATTCTTGTCATGAATTGAAAATACCAATTGGAGAAATAAATAGTATGAAAGAAGTTTTAGAAAAAAAAGTTGCTAAAGAGATGATATTAGAAGAAACTATTGGAAATCAAAAAACTAAAAGAGTTAAAACTATTGCTTTTAAATTAACCAACTGACTTATACTTTTTAATTCTAGCATTAAGAAGTTTAATGATTTTACGACCATTTTCAATTGATATTTGAGCTCCAAAATTATATTGTTTTTCAGTGTTTATTAATATGGTTCCTTGGCCTATAATCCAAAAAGAATCATTAAAAACTTTCGAATAAGATTTTTCTTCTAAGGGTTCTAATTCAAAATTCTTAACATTTTCTGTTAAATATTCCTTGGCTTTTCCAAATCCCCAAATAGATTTTTTAATGGAAAATCTATCCTTATCTATTCTAATAAACTCCGTTCCATATTTTCTCCAAATAAGAACTTTTATAATTTTATACCAAAAATAGGTCCAAAAAAATAGAAATGTATAAAAATATAATTCTGAGCCTTTTAACTCATTAGTGAAAAATAAATTATAAATAATTACTACACCTGAAGCAGACCATGCTAAAAACCAAAAAAACATTATCCACATTTTCCATCCTTCTGTTTTTGAGGTAATTATCATTGTAAAAAAATCATTATGATCTTTGTAAGAGACTCTATTTCCTATCCATTTCATATTTCAAAATTAGGAACTTTAAATTTTTAATATGAATTATCGAAACTTTTATTTGAAAAACAGGTATAATACAATCTATTTTAGGCATAAAATTTGATTACTATATATTATGACAATTAAAAGACCATTTATTCTCATCACTTTTTTAATGATTTTATTAAACTCATTGAACAATCAAGTGATTGCTCAAACTGATAATATTTATGACGACTTGTTGGTATTACTTGTTAATGAAGAATACAAAGACTGTTACAATAAATCTATTAAGTATACATTAAAGGAAAAAACAAAAAAAGATCCACTACCTTATTTGTTTGCAGCGAAATCTTCTTATGAAATGAGCAGAGATCATAAATATACAGAAGAATTCCCCAAGGCATTTAAAACAGCCATGTCTTTTGCAGCAAAATATAGAAAGAAAGACAAGAAATATACTTATAAAGAAGATGCTGAAGAATTTATTAATGAATTTAAAATGGTCATAATAGAGGAAGTAGAAAATTATATACTTGAAGGGACAGATAAAACTTATGGAAAAGCAGTGAGCTTGTCCAAAAAGATAAGTGATATGGATCCAGAAGATTATGGTGCAAAACTACTTTACGCTTTATTATGTACATTGACTAAAAACAATTCTAAAGCGAAAGAAGTTCTTAAAATTTGTATTCCTAAGTTAGAGGAATATGGAAAGAATAAATTCAGTTTAAAGTATATGAATAAATCTCAACAATTCATTTTAAGGTTTTCTTTAATGGAATATGCTAATTATTATAAAGCTAAAGATCCAGCAAAAGCCAAGATAATGTTAGATTATGGCATTCACCTATTTTATGATGAAAATGAATTTTCTAAGATTAGCTATATAATGGATTATAAATTAGTTTATGACAATCTGTAGTGTGTTAAAACGAATGAGGTTTTTTAAAATTAAAATCTTTCTTTTAACTCAATTAATTTTTACTTCATTTTACAGTCAAAACTATTCCTATAAAATAGGATTACTTAAATATAATGGTGGAGGGGATTGGTATGCAAACCCTACCGCTTTATCCAATTTAATTGAATTTTGTAATTCTGAAATTGGTACCAATATTAACCCAGTTTATGATGAAGTAGAAGTTGGAGATAATATAATATTTAATTACCCTTATATTCACCTTACAGGTCATGGTAATATTGTATTTGATGCTAATGAAGTATCTAACTTAAAAAACTATTTACTTGCTGGAGGATTTTTACATATTTCTGATAATTATGGTTTAGATCCATTTATAAGAAAAGAAATGAAAAAAATATTTCCTGAACTTGATTTTATTGAGTTACCATTTGACCACCCTATTTACCATCAAAATTTTGATTTTAATGAGGGATTACCTAAAATTCATCAACATGATGAAAAACCATCTTTAGGATTGGGGTTGATTTATAAAGGAAGATTGGTTTGTTTTTATGATTATGAATGTGATTTGGGAGATGGATGGGAAGATGCTGATGTACATAATGATAGCGAGGAAGCTAGAATAAAAGCTCTTGAGATGGGGGCTAATATTTTATCTTTTACCTTCTTAGGAAAAAAGAACTAACTCTTAAAGAGTTTTATATTTAATCCATATAAGAATATAAAAATTATTGGGAAAATGGAGGAAACTGCAAATTGACTAAAGCTAAAAGGATTGACGCTAAAAGGAACCAAGAGGATTAAAATTTGAGTAAAAATATATCCATAATAACCATTCATTTTAAAATTCCACATCATATGTACAACTGCAACATTTATGAGGTATAATATTAAATACCAAATTGAAGTACTATCCAATAAAATAAATAGTTGTTCATACATATCTACGACTTCCTTATTTGGTAAAAGAGCAAAAAATTCTTGTTTTACTGTTTCATTTATAATCGAGGAATATAAGGTTGAGGAAATTATTTGAATTCCTGAACCAACCCAACTTAGAATACAAAGAACTTTTAAAAGCACTGGTCTTTCATCGTGGACTAAATTAGAATCTTCTTGATTATCAAAATTTGAAAGTGATTCACTCATTAATATTTTTTGGTAAATATAAAATTAACATCTAATAAAGAAATTATTAAAACTAAATTTTTAAGGGAGGTAAAGTGGTCTAAACCCTATTTAACAATACATTTGAATAAATTATTTAATATTAGATGAGTAAAAGTAAAATAACCTTTGGAAAAGCATTTAAAACTATTATTTGGCCTAGAAAAAAGTTATTAATTGTTGGTCTCTTTTTGATAATAATTAGCAGAGCTTCTGGTTTAGTGACACCAATTATTATGAAACCATTTGTAAATAATGCACTTGGAAAAGACATGAATTTAACATTTCAGATTGTAGGTATTGTAATTTTTTCGGTATTTATTAATTCTTTAACCTCCTATCTTCTTACAAGATTTATAGGTGTGGAAGCTCAATATTTAATTGCTGAATTAAGAACAAAAGTTCAAAAGAAAATTCTAACACTTCCAATAAACTATTTTGACAATAATAAATCTGGAGCATTGGTTTCTAGGGTAATGACAGATGTAGAAGGGGTTAGAAACTTGGTTGGAACTGGATTTGTTCAATTAATTGGTGGCGTTTTGGCCTCTATTGCGGCTTTTGCCTATTTAATAACCATTAGTTTTAAACTAACCATTTTTGTACTTCTTCCTATGGCTCTTTTCGCAGTAATAGCTATGAAAGCATTTGGTTATATACGACCTATTTTTAGAGAAAGAGGAAAAAAAAGTGCTGAAGTTTCAGGTCGGTTAACTGAGTCTCTTAATGGAATTAGAGTGATTAAGGGATTTGGCGCAGAAGAGCAAGAATTAACTATTTTTTCTAGTGGAGTTAATGAAATATTTCAGTTGGTTAAAAAGAGTATGACTGCTCAAGCTTTAATGGCAAGTGCTGGTGTTCTCATGATTGGATTGGCAAGTGCTGGTGTAATGGGTATCGGAAGTTATTTAGGTCTAGATAATGGAGAATTCATTTCTTATACTGCTATGATTGCTTTTATGGTTGCACCTATTATTCAAATTGGAAATATAGGAAGTCAATTTACAGAAGCTTTTGCTGGTTTAGATAGAACTGAAGAAATTATGTCCATGAATCCTGAAGAAGACGAAGATGTCAGAACCATTAAACTGGATGCTATAAAGGGGGATATTTCATTTAATAATGTTTCTTTTTCATATGATGAAGGCAATGAGGTAATTCACAATATTACCTTTCAAGCTAAAAAAGGCTCTATGACTGCATTGGTCGGCACATCTGGTTCTGGTAAATCAACTATTGCTGGAATGGCTGCGTCATTTTTAAATCCACAATCTGGTAAAATCACTATTGATGGTATTGATCTATCTAAAGTTAAACTTAGTAGTTTCAGAAAAAAATTAGGTGTTGTTTTGCAAGATGATTTTCTTTTTGAAGGAACCATAAAACAGAACATTCTATTTTCAAATCCTGAAGCTACAAAAGAAGAATTAATGGAAGCCATAAAATCTGCCAATGTTCATGAATTTACCGACAGATTTGATGATGGAATTGAAACACTTATTGGAGAAAGAGGTGTTAAATTGTCAGGTGGACAACGACAAAGAATCACCATCGCTAGAGCCATAATTGCTAATCCAAGAATATTAATATTAGATGAAGCTACTTCCAATCTAGATAATGAAAGTGAGTCTTTAATTCAAGAAAGCTTGAAAAAACTTATGAGTGGAAGAACTACTTTTGTAATAGCCCATAGGTTGAGCACCATCAGACAGGCAGACCAAATATTAGTAATTGAAGATGGAAATATTGCGGAAGAAGGAACACACGATAATTTATTAGCTAAAAAAGGCAGATACTATAAGTTGCATAAGTATCAAGCTAGGATTTAATTATTATTAGTTTTTTTTCAATTCTTGATTAGAAAAATGATTTTGATTTTGGATCTAGGGTTATTAATTTGAAAGGATTAGGTCAGATTTTTGGCTTTTCTTTAGATTTTATGGCAAGTTTATGGCAAATAAGAAAATAAAAAACCGCAACCTTATGATTAACAAATGATTGCGGAAATTTATGCGGACCGGACGGGACTCGAACCCGCGACCCCCTG
>NYYE01000069.1 GCA_002686655.1 Crocinitomicaceae bacterium
ACGTAAACTACAACTGCAACGACAACAAAAAGCAGAAGAAGAAAGACAACGTAAACTACAACTGCAACGACAACAAAAAGCAGAGGAAGAAAGACAACGTCAAATTCAATTGGAACAACAAAAAGCAGAGGAAGAAAGACAACGTCAAATTCAATTGGAACAACAAAAAGCAGAGGAAGAAGCCGCACTAAAAGCAGAGGAGGAAAAACAACGTAAACTCCAACTTCAACAACAACAAAAAGCAGAAGAAGAAGCACAGAGAAAAAAATCAGCTGATGCTGCAAGAAAAAAAGCACAACAAGAAAAACTTAGAAAAGCAGCTGATGCTGCAAGAAAAAAAGAAACAAATAATAATGTTAAAAAAGGAGGAAGAAAGTAGTTTCTTAATTAAGCATCTTTCGATTTAAATAAATTTCTTTAGCTGTTTTAACAGCATTTATAAATGAATTGTTATTAGCTTTATTTTTACCTACGATGTCATAGGCAGTTCCGTGATCGGGAGAAGTTCTAACAAAAGATAGTCCAGCCGTAAAATTAACTCCTTCATTTTGACTTAAAATTTTAAAAGGAATAAGTCCCTGATCATGATACATTCCTAAAATACCATCGAAAAATTGATAGTTGCCACTTGCAAAAAATCCATCTGCAGGAAATGGCCCGTAAATATTAAAATTATTTTTAATTGCTTTCTTAATCGTCGGGTTAATTATCTCAATCTCTTCTCTTCCTATTAACCCCATGTCACCACTGTGAGGATTGAGTCCTAACAATGCAATTTTTGGATTTTGTATATTAAAATCTGTAACTAAAGCTTGGTGCATCAATTCTACTTTTTTTAAAATTTGGCTAGTCGTTAAAGATTTAGAAACTTCATTCACAGAAATATGATTCGTGACAATTCCAACTTTGAGCTTGTCTTTTACCATTAACATTAATGAATTATTTTCATTAGAAAGATTGGTAAAATATTCCGTATGACCATTAAAATAAAAGTGCTCATTCTGAATGGTGTTTTTATCTATTGGAGCAGTTACTATACAATCAATTTTATTTTGGATAATATCTTTTGAAGCAGCACTTAGTGACTTATAAGCAATTTCCCCACTCACTTTATTACTAGTCCCCATACTTACAAGAAAATTAGAGTGTTCTATTGGAATTAAATTAACTTGTCCAATTTTGGCATGAGAAGAAGAATTTATAATATTATAACTCATATTAAGCTCTAAAATATTTAAGTAATAATCTATAATTTCAACTGGTGAATAAATAACTATAATAGAATCATTCACATGGTGTGCATCTGAAAAAGTTTTCAGTATAATTTCTGGTCCTATACCGTTGGGATCTCCAAGAGTAACTCCAACTTTAATAAAAGTTTTCATTTGGAATGATTATTGCCAAAAATAACTATAATAAACATTTAAATAATTATATATGATATTCTTTACAGCGGTTTTAAGTAATTTTATAGACTTATGTCACTAAGACTTTTCAACTTTTTAATATTGTTGTTGCCTATATATGTATGGGGATCTCATAATAGAGGGGGAGAAATTACCTATATACACTTAGGGGGTTTAACATATGAATTTACCATAACAACTTGTACAGATTTAGGATCTGCCACGGGAGCAGATAGACCTGAATTATATTTGGATTTTGACTTGGGGACACCCTTTGCAGAAAGAGATACCCTACAAAGAACCTCTCAACAACCGCTATCTTTAAATCATAAAAAAAATACTTACGTTGGCGTTCATACTTTCACGTCTACAGGAACTCACAGAATATCTATGGAAGATCCTAATAGGAATGCAGGAATTCTAAATATATGGCCTGGTGGGAATAGTGATGATATTGTATTTGCACTTGAATCTTTTTTAATTATCTCACCTGTTTTGGGAGCTTCTGGTGGAAATAACTCAGTACAATTTACAGAGTGTCCCTGCCCAGCAGTAGGGTGTGTCAATAAACCTTATTGTTATAATCCTATGGGTTATGATCCTGATGGGGACTCTTTATCTTATGAACTTGTTATTCCCTTAGGTACTGGTGCTTTACCTTTAATTTTAGGAAATTTTTATGTATTTCCAGATGTTGTAGGAGGTGGAAATTTAAGCATTGACCCCATTAGTGGAACTGTTTGCTGGAACAACCCCATGATAGTCGGGGAATATAATTTTACCATTAAGATATCTGAATGGAGAAATGGCTATTTAATTGGCTCCGTACTAAGGGATATTCAATTAACAATTAAAAATAATTGTAACAATAACCCCCCATATATTAATCCTATTGCTGATACTTGTATTAGGGCTGGTAGCACTCTTAACGTTAATGTTCAAGGAACTGATCAAGATTTTGATTTTATTACTTTAATGGTTTCAGGACTTCCCTTTAATTTAAATAATTCACAAGCGGTATTTTCTTCTGTTGCCACAAGCGGTATAGCTAATGGAATTTTTCAATGGTCTACTACATGTAATCATATTCAACAATCTTCATACCCAATATTAATTGAACTTGAAGATAATGGCCAACCTGTTCTATCAGATTATGAATCTTTTAACATAAGTGTTAGGCCGCCAAAAGTAACAGGACTTTCTGTTCAGCCCATCGGAAATAGTATATATTTAACTTGGGACAAAGCAATATGCAACAATGCTCTAGGTTATAATATTTACAAAAAAAATGGTGGAATAAGTCTATCTGAGGAATGTTGTGAATCTTCAGACTTAGAAAACAATGGAGTTACTCTTATCCACCAATCAAATTCCATAAATGATACATCATATATAGATATTGATTCACTAGAAATGGGTTCTACTTACTGCTATTTTATTACTGGGATATATGATTTTGGCCAACTTGAAAGTTGTCCCTCTGATACTGCATGCACCATTTTAAAAAAGGAAGTTCCAATTCTCACTAATATTAGTGTGCTAAAAACAGACTCATTAATCGGTAAAGATTCCATTTTTTGGCTTACACCAACAGAGCTTGACACCAATCAATATCAAGGACCTTACAATTATAAAATTTTTAACTCCAATGGGAACTTCATAGACCAATTACCTTCAAAAAATTTCATATATCAACTAGAAAATAGTTACTCTAATAATAATATTAATACTGTCGATACTAATAGAAGTTATAAAATTGGTCTTTATTACACATATTTTAGTGCAGACAGCCTCATTGGGTTTAGTAGTAATGCAAGTAGTATTCACCTAAATACTATTCCAAACGACAATCAAATTGAACTATTTTGGACTGAAAGCACTCCATGGGATAATGAAAAGTATTATATATATAGATCAGACTCCATAAATGGTAATTTTTTACTATTAGACTCTTCTATATCGCCCTACTATTTAGACTCTGGACTAATCAACCAAAAAAAATATTGTTACTATGTTAAATCTTTTGGCGCATACCAAGATAGTTCCATTTTTAGTCCTCTTATTAATCTTTCTCAAAGAGCTTGTGATAATCCATTTGACTTTACTCCGCCCTGTCCCCCAGATTTAGAGATATTTGGAGATTGCGAAGAGGAAATCAATTCGCTTTATTGGACCAATCCTAACGATAGTTGTTGTGATGATGCTGTTTCTTACTCACTTTACTTTACCCCTTTTTTAGATAGCACATATGAAATAATAAATATTTTTAACAATATAGAAGATACAAGTTTTCAACACCAATTTCAATTTAACGGAACTAATACTATTGCAGGTTGTTATTACGTAACTGCAACTGATTCTGCTATATACAATAATGAAAGTTTTCCAAGCGATACGGTATGTTTTGATAATTGTCCCAGCTATTTATTCCCTAATGTTTTCACTCCTAATCAAGATAATAATAATGATTTTTTTCAAGCTTTAATGCCTATAAAATTTATTAATGGTATTGAACTCAATATATTAAACAGATGGGGACAGGTTGTTTTTAATTCTTCTGACCCTGAGTTTAAATGGGATGGCATTCACCAAGAAACACAACTAGAATGCCCTAGTGGTACTTATTACTTTCAATGCTTGATAAGCAGCATCAGACTTTTTGGCTTAGAAGAAGTTGTGTTAAATGGACATCTTCAACTTATTAGAGACATTAATACAAATAATCAATAATATGTTTACTGGGATCATTGAAAGTATTGGAAAAGTTAAAAATATAGAAAAAGATGGTAAAAATTATCACTTTACCTTTCAGTCTGATATTTCTAAAAATTTAAAGATAGATCAAAGTGTTGCTCATAATGGTGTTTGTCTGACAGTGACTTCACAAAATAACATGGAACATCAGGTAACAGCTATTTGTGAAACCATTCAAAAAACTAACATGAATTCTTTAAAAATAGGTTCACTTGTAAATCTTGAAAGGTGCTTAAAAATTGGTGATAGATTAGATGGTCATATGGTGCAAGGTCATGTTGATGATACTGTAGTATGTAATAAAATAAATGAAGAGGATGGAAGCTGGAGAATTGGGTTCGAAGGAGAAAATTTAAATGAAAAACTTATTGTAGATAAAGGGTCTATTTGTATTAATGGTATTAGTTTGACAGTAGCAAAAATTAATAATAATTTTGTTGAAGTAGCTATTATTCCCTATACATTCGAGAACACTAATTTTAAACAGTTAAAAATAAATGATATGGTCAATATAGAATATGACATATTAGGAAAGTATATTCTAAAAAATATTACTAAGTGATTATAAATCTACAATAACAGTAATATCAACATTAGGCCAAAGTATATTTTTGCCATCTGGGCCGGTGTGCTGCTCTAAGCAAACTTCATTTAGAGCATCCAGTGAAGATTGAGCTCCCCAATTTAATACATCAATAGCTGTTTTAATATAAATCTCTTTAGTAAGTTCATCCATCTCCCAATTAAAAAATTTTTCAACCTCAGTATTATTCATATTGATTGATAGTTTTCCTCTACCATTTTTTTCTAAGGAAATAATTTTCCCCGTTATAAATTCTGTGCTAATCATAGTATTAAAAAAGGAATTGATAATTTTATAATCTCGTATAGTATCGTTTGTACTTGTTGAATTAACAGGAATTTTAAATGATACTCCAGAGATGGAAGAATAAAGATCTTTGCTTTCAATAAAGCCTTCTACTATGGCAGTTTTAAATTGCCCCCCAACCTGAGCTTTTGCAGAATGTTTAAAAGCAGTCCATTTAACCATAACATCTCCTAACGTATAAGTATAATCTTCTTTCGTCTCTTTTGTTTGTGGCACTAAGATTTCTTTTTGCTTAGATTCATCAACACTAGAACAGAAAATAAATAAAAACGAAGTAGCTAATAATAATAAGTTTTTCATTCTACAAAATTAATTAAGACATTGTTTTTTTCTACGGTTTGTTGAGGCTTAACTTTAATCTCTTTTATAATAGCATCTACAGGTGAAGACAATATGTTTTCCATTTTCATTGCCTCTAAAATAATTATTGGTTCACCTTTTTTTACCTTATCACCTACCTTAAACAATACTTCTAAAATAAGTCCAGGCATGGGCGCTTTGATCACGTTAACATTTTGAAGGGATTTTTTATTAATCCCTAATTTCTCAATAGTTTTTTCAACTGACTTCATTAATCTAATAGAAGAAATGTGCCCGTTAATTTTCATAACATAAGATTGATCTATGCTATTTTCTTTTAAAATTTGACATTTATATTTTTTACCCCCATTAAGTAAAATAATTTCTTTTTTCAGGTAATTTATTTCGAGCACTTCATAATCAAGTAAATTTTCATTACTTAAATCAGATTGAATTTTACTATTTATTACTCCTTTAATCATAACAAAAGATTAAAGTAAATTTACAATTATTATCTTCTTAATTAAAATATGTGCTAATGACTTTAAACTTAAATAAATGAGTGGGATTTACATACATATTCCATTTTGCAAACAAGCTTGTCATTATTGTGATTTCCATTTTAGCACCTCTTTAAAATCTAAGAATAAATTAATCCTTGCTTTAATTAAAGAAATAGAATTGCGAAAAAGTGAGTTTCCCCCTGAAATAAATAGCTTATATATTGGTGGCGGAACTCCTTCCCTACTGAATGAAGAGGAGATAACATCTATATTTACAGCACTTAAAAAAACAATTAAAGTTGATTTTTTAAGAGAAATCACCATTGAAGTAAACCCTGAAGATATTAATTTAAAGAAGCTTAATTTTTTTAAAAAAATAGGATTTAACAGGCTAAGTATTGGAGTTCAATCTATGGATGATAAAGTTTTGAAATGGATGAATAGAATCCATAATAAAGAACAAGTCCTTAAGGGGATTAACCTTGCCAAGCGAAGTGGATTTTATGATATTAGTATTGATTTTATATACGGGACTCCTGAGTTTCTAAAAAGAAATTATAATCGAGAAATATCAGAAATTATAGCTCTTAAACCCTCTCATTTATCATGTTATCATTTAACAATTGAAAATGGAACTTATTTTGGGCATTTAGAAAAAAATAAAAAGTTAAAGCCTCTTGAGGATGAAACTAGCGAAAAGGAATTTTTATGGATATCTAACAAACTACAATCTTGTAAATACGAACATTATGAAATTTCAAATTTTGCTTTCAAAGAAAAAAAATCTTTTCATAACTCTAATTATTGGAAGCAGCTGCCATACATAGGAATAGGACCAGGAGCACATTCTTTTCTTAAATCAAAAAGAAGGTGGAATATCTCCAATAACAATCAGTACATAAAATGTATAGAGAACAAAAAAAGTTATTTTGAAGAAGAAAAACTTTCCAAATATGACATAAAAAATGAGCAAATTATGCTTGGGCTAAGAACCAAAGATGGTTTTAATTTAAAAAAATGTATGATTGGTATAGATGACCATCAGAAAAAAGATTTTTTAAAGAAAATTGATGAACTTTTAGAAGAAAAATTAATTATTAAAAAAAACAATGATATTTTTATGAAGCCAGATAAATGGCTGATGTCTGAATTTGTCTCAAGAAAGTTATTTACGTTAAAAAAATGATAGCAGAAATAAATATAAATAATGAAAAGTTTAAAGTGGATTTAAACGATCCAATAGACTTATCTCTTACATCAAAAGTGGAAAAGAGTTTTAAAGCATGGTACGTAGATGAAATAAAAATAAATCCCATAAAAAATGATGACTTTATCGGAAGTGTAAATGAAGGTGGGGCAGTAAATTTTAGAGAAATTTTAATCAACCCTCATGGAAATATGACTCATACGGAATCTGTTGGACATATTAGTCAAGAAAAAATAAATGTAAATAGGTTACTTAAAACCAATAATTTTTTAGCCCAGTTATTAACTGTTAAGCCACAAAAAATAACAGAGAAGATTAAAAAGAATAACAAAGAAGAAGATGAAATTATTTCTCTGGGACAAATCAAAAATAAAATATTACCAAACATTCAAGCATTAATTATAAGAACCCAGATTAACTACGAAGAGTTGGCTAATAAAAATTATAATCACACCAATTGGCCATTTTTAGCAGAATCATCTGCGGCATACATAAGAAGTAAAGGCGTTCAACATTTACTAATAGACCAACCATCAATAGACAAAGAGTTTGATGAAGGAAAGTTACTAGCACATAGGGCTTTTTGGAATTATCCAAATGAAATAGATTTAAACAAAACCATTACTGAGCTAATAGGGATCCCTGACCATGTAGAAGATGGTAGATATCTACTAAATCTTACATTGGCTAATATTGAGAATGATGCGGTTCCTTCAAGACCCATTATTTACAAATTATTTTAAAACAAAATTTTGTGAAAACCTTAATAAGACTACTTTTATTTTAAATATTCTAAAATGAAGCTTGATATAATAGATTTAAAAATTTTAAAAGCCCTCCAAAAGAATAGTAAAATTACTAACATTGAATTAAGTAAGGTAATTGGTCTTTCTGCGGCTCCTACACTTGGAAGAGTCCAAAAGTTAGAGAAATCTGGATTTATTTTAAGCTATCATGCCGTTGTAAATAATGCTAAATTAGGCCTAGGGTTTACTGCATTGGTACATCTATCTTTAGTAAGGCAAAAAACAACAACCGTTTCAAATTTTTTAAAAAAAATACAAGCTATTGAAGATGTTAAAGAATGTCTACAACTTACTGGTAAATTTGATTACCAGCTTAGAATTATAACTAAAGATATTCCATCTTTTGAAAAAATATTAGAAGAAAAATTAGGCGTTATTGAAGAAATTGGACAATTGGAAACTTCTGTAGTAATTGCTGTAAAAAAGAACAGTAGAATCGTTCCTCTTGATTATAAAAAAGAAATTGCTTTAAAAAGATAATTTAGCAGATACCATTAAACTTCTACCCGGAGCACTAATTCCCGATGCAAAAGTCTTGAAATGAACATCCAATAAATTATACAGTCCTAAAGACAGATTTAAGGATTCTCTATATTGATACCCAAGCTGAGTATTTATTACCCACCAACTAGGGTAACCCATTGGCGAAGCTTCTAGGGGATTGTCTGTGTTACCTGATCCAAATAATTTATTAATTTTTTCTCCGTTAAAATTATTTAATATTTTAAATTCAAATTTTTTAAAAATATAATTCAAATTTAGTTTACCAAATAATGGAGGGATATGACTCATGGGAATTTCTTCTTTTTCAAGAAATCCACTGGTATAACAAATACTAGAATGAACCTTAAGATTTTTAAAAAAAATAATAGAAAGTGACCCGCTTATCCCATAAACTATTCCAATTTCACTATTTTGATTTGCTAAAATTTCATAGTAATTGCTGTCATAATAAATTGAGCTAGAACCATTAATCTCTAAACTTTGTTTGGAAATTACATTATCTAAAATTGTGAGAAAAGAAGAGGAAGAAAAATTAAATTGAATGTTGTTAAAATTGATTTTTTTCCCAATTCCCGACGAAAAATTATAAGCATATTCCGGAACTAACTGACTGTTAGGAATTGTTACAAATTGATCTTTGATAAATACTTTTCCTAAATCGTCAATATTTGGAGCCCTAAAACCGGTACTTAAATCCAAAAATATTTTTGTGGTTTCATTGGGATAAATATAAGTGCCAAGTGATACATTAAGAGAATGTCTTTTTATATCAAAATCAAAGAAATCTAGTAGGGTATCATTAAATATTGCAGAAGCTTGATTCCAAGTATACCTGATTCCTCCAATTAGCGAGAATCTATTTTTTTTTAGATTGTAACTTCCATAAATAGCAGGGAAAAAAGTAGTACTTCCTCCATTAGGATATCTTGAATTTATAGAAGATGTGGAACTGTCTTTAATATTAAGTTCATAAGCTCTGCTATCAACTGTATTGTAGTATATCTCCGTCCCGTAATCTAGTCTTGAATTTGCCCCCATAGATTTTGAAAACTGAATATTAGATCCCAAAACATTCACTTTCTCTATAAAATTTTTTTGAAAAAAACTATTAAACCTCCTTGTGACCCTAGACTCCTCAATATTTTGGTGAGAAAAAACAGCTCTGATATCATCAAATAAAATTGAGGGATGAGAAGAAGTAAAAGCGATGGAATTCAAAAGTCTTTTTTGTGGGCCATAATTCCACTGAGCATATTCTGGAAGGTTATTTAAAGTTAGGTTGTTGAGCTGGTCCAGCCTTTGAAGATTGGAAGAAGAGCTAAATTGAGAGTTAATAATTAATTTTGAAGTTGCATTTAATTTAAAAAGAATTTTATTTGTTAAATCAATTTGATTATATCCAACTCCTCTCTGGATAGATGGATTGGGATTGGTAATCATTGTGTCTTGAA
>NYYE01000074.1 GCA_002686655.1 Crocinitomicaceae bacterium
AGCAGTTCCAGCCATATATCCTATTGGATAAATAGCCCAACCGATAAGTACAAATTTACATAAAATGTTATGTGCTTTAAGAACCTCACCACCAGCTGAAGTAGCTAATGCTTTTGCTTCTCCGAACATAATTAGGTACACTATGTAAAAATAAGCAAGACCTGAGAATAATCCCCATAACCATGCATTATCTCTATCTACACCTTCTCCCCAGTAACCAGTAACTAACATTACTGTAGATGCTGTAATTAGAGTCCACATTAATTTTTTAGTTGCACCAGCTGCTCTAAGAATTAAATAAAATTCAACACACATTAAAGGTACAGTAAGTATCCAATCTACATAACGAAAGAATACAGGAGATCCGTTCCCAGAAGCCCAGTAGTCACGCATGTAGTAGTAGTGAACTGCTGCTATAAATGTAATGAGTCCTGAGACCAAAATAGAAGTTCTCCATTTTGTGTCAAAAGAATTCATTGATAAGAAAAAGAAGGCCGAAGCCGCCATCATGGCCATACATCCTACAAAAAATGTAAAGCCAACATAATCGTCAGTAGCCATTTTTGGTACTGCGAGTAACATATTGTTTAAAGTTTCCATATTAGATTAAAATTTAACGTTTGTTTAACAAATATAAATACATAATGAACACAAAACCAAATTTTTGTTTATTTATTTAAGTGAAATGTTAAACAATATGGGGAGAAATTAAAATAATTAATGTAAAAATTACACTAATATTAATGTCAAAAGTGGCTGAAATAACAAAAAAATTAAGTGATTTTAGTTATCCTGTAGTTTAAATTTCTGAATCTAAAAGATGAGGTAGCTACTTTATCTTTCATTAATTTACCTATTGGAGAAGCTACTGATATTACAAAAATCTGTTTATTATTGACTGTCCATCTACCTAATCCGATTGCAATAAAAAAAAATCCAACATTAGTTTCTACAAGAGCCCCATTTTCAACCTTATTATTTTTTTTATTAATGTCTATGGCCTCTAAAACCTTTAATTTTTCAATTATATTTAGCTTTTGTTTTGAGTAATTATCAATTTCTAATTGAATTTTTGCTCTTGATGTTTCGTTCTTATCTCCTGCAGAACTTTTTGATTCAGAGTCTCTTGACTCAATTGCGGAAATAATTAAAAATTCAATACTATTCAGCTTTTCATTAAGATTTAGGAGCAAATCATCATAAATAAATTTCTTATTTATCATTATGAATCTAATTTTTGGTAAATATAAATACTGATTCAATTTTTTAATTATTCAATTCATTAATTTGAGTTAAGTTTTAAATACAATTAAACTAAATCATATAATAAAGTTTTTAATCGTTACTTTGTTGTATAACTGTATAAAGAAGAAATATAACAATGGAAGATTTTATAAAATTAGCACAGTTTGCAGTAGCTTTTTCTGTTTATTATGTATGGATATTTAGATTTCATAACGTCCTTAAAGAATTCAAAAGTTTTGGTTTAAGTGATCTAACTAGGAATTTGGTTGGAGCAAGTAAAATAACATTATCAACTTTGCTTGTTGTAGGAATTTGGTTTCCAACATTTATTTTCATTCCGTCCTTATTAATGGCGGTATTTATGATTTCTGCACAATTTTTTCATTTCAAAATAAAAAATACTTTTATCAAACATTTGCCCTCATTAGTATTGCTAATTTTATCTTTAATTATCGCCTATTTTTCAATGCCTTAATAAGAAATGGCAATAGATTTTAGTACAACATGTATTCTGGTTTCAAGTTTTTCTTTTTTTGGCTATGTGCTTTCATATTTTATTTCTACTCATATGAAAAGCGAATTCAAGCGATTTAATTTAGAAAAATTTGGGTTAATAATAATATTATTTCAGTTTTTAGGAGCTACAGGGTTACTTGTTGGATTAGTATACCATCCTATTTTAATAATTTCTTCTTTGGGTCTTTTCTTGCAAATGTTACTTGGTTTGATTGTAAGAATTAAACTTAAAGACGATTTGTGGATTTCATTGCCAGCCTTTTTTTTTATGATTCTTAATGGCTATATTTTTTTAAACACCATAAATTATTGAATTAATTTTTTTTAGGATTTTTTATTCCCAATTAATATGAAAATAGTGTTTGAGAAATAATTAAACATCCTAAATCTAGAAAAATTTCATTAGTACATTTAGTTATGATATTTTCAATCATAGATGTTGAGACAACCGGTTATCCAAAAAACAAAATTACAGATATATCTATTTTCTCAACAGATGGAAAGAGTATTATTAAAGAATTTCATTCATTAGTAAATCCCTCAACCACCATTCCAAGAAACATAACAAGATTAACTGGAATTTCCGATGAGACTGTAAAAGATGCTCCAAAATTTTTTGAAATAGCCAAACAAGTATTAGACAATACAAAAGATTCAATATTTGTGGCTCACAATGTGAATTTTGATTTTAATGTTATTAAAAATGAGTATAGAGAATTAGGATACTCATTTAAAAGGAAAAAACTTTGTACTGTTAAGTTATCTAGAAAAATAATTCCCGGTTATAAATCCTACTCTTTAGGAAAACTATGTGCAGATCTAAAAATACCTATTCATGGAAGGCATAGGGCAAAAGGTGATGCATTTGCGACTTTTAAATTATTTAAATTACTTTTTGAAAAATCTAATGGTAATTTAATTGAAAATGAAATTTATAATAAGCAATTAACGGTTTCAAAATATCTACATGAAAAAGATTTAGATTATTTACCAAACGAAATAGGTGTGTATTATTTTTGGAACAATGATAATAAAATAATTTACGTTGGAAAATCAATTAAAATTAAGGATAGAGTTATTAGTCACTTTAGAAACAGTTCTAAAAAAGAAATAAAACTATGCCAAGAAGCCACCAAGGTTACCTACACTATAACGGGTTCTGATTTAATTGCTCAACTATTAGAATCTGCTGAAATTAAAAAACATTATCCCATATTCAATAGAAAACAAAAAAGAATTGGGGAAAACTATGCTTTAACCTACTTCACTAATAAGGATGGAATAATTGAACTCAAGATAGATTACCTAAAGAGAGTAACCAATCCATTAATCACTTATGAAGGAAGTAAAAAAGCAAAAGACCATCTTAAATATATTGTAGAAACTAACCAATTCTGTTTGAAATACTGTGATTTAGAAAAAGGGAAAAACAGTTGTTTTTACTTCCAAATAAAAAAATGCCTCGGAATTTGTTGTAATAAAGAAAGTAATGGGGAATACAATAAGAGAGTGCTGAAATTTATAATGGCCACTCAACCAAAAAAATTGAATGAATCATTATTTACAAGTGGTAGAAATAGAAAAGAAATAGGATTCGTTTTTATAGAAAACGGGGTATATAAAGGATTTGGGTTTATCCCTAAAAAGAGTCGTTTCAGAGACAATGAGTATTTAAAAAAGAAACTTATCAAACAAAATGATAATCGAGATGCTAGAAGAATAATTAGAAGTTATGTTAAAAATGAAAAGATTGTTTAAAAAATATTTTACTGCGTTATTCTCCAACTTATCAAAAATAGCCTCCTTATCTGCTAAGGAGGCTTAATGAGTACCCGAGGCGGGACTTGAACCCGCACGACCAGATGGTCACAAGATTTTAAGTCTTGCGTGTCTACCAATTCCACCACTCGGGCATTTACTTTTTCAAGTAAAAAAGTGATTGAGAGCGAAAGACGAGATTCGAACTCGCGACCCCGACCTTGGCAAGGTCGTGCTCTACCAGCTGAGCTACTTTCGCTAATAAAGAACTAATCGGATGGCAAAAATAATTAAATTTTGATAAAAGCATCAATAAATTTAATTACCTAATTTTTTTTTAATTTCATTAAGTAATATCAAGGCCTCTACTGGGGTTAAGGAATCTATATCTAAATTCTCTATTTCATTTCTTATATCACTTAATATAGGGTCGTCTAACTGGAAAAAACTCAACTGCTGTTTATTTGAATTTTTGTTATTATAAATTTTTCTATCTCCCTTTTCAGATTTATTTATTTCAAGATCAGATAATATTGTTTCAGCTCTTTTGACAATAACTGTTGGCATTCCAGCAACTTTTGCCACATGAATTCCAAAACTATGCTCGCTACCTCCCTCTACTAACTTTCTTAAAAAATGTATTTTTTTGTCAATCTCTTTTACCGAAACATTGTAGTTTTTAATTCTACCAAATTCTTTAGCCATATTATTTAATTCATGATAATGAGTAGCAAACATTGTTTTTGGTTGAAATTTTGAATTTTCGTGTAAGAATTCTGCTATAGACCAAGCAATCGATATTCCATCATAAGTGCTAGTCCCTCTTCCAATTTCATCTAATAATATTAAACTTCTATTAGAAAGATTATTTAAAATACTGGAAGTCTCATTCATTTCTACCATAAATGTAGATTCTCCAGAAGAAATATTATCATTAGCTCCAACCCTAGTGAAAACTTTATCCACCACTCCTATTTGAGCAGATTTTACTGGGACGAAACATCCTATTTGAGCCATAATTACTATGAGTGCAGTTTGCCTTAAAAGAGCAGATTTCCCACTCATATTTGGACCAGTAATCATCATAATTTGTTGTGTGTCATTGTCTAGTAAAACATCATTAGGTATGAAATTTTCACCTATGGGTAAAAACTGTTCAATAACTGGGTGACGCCCTTGCTTAATATTTAATATGTTGCTGTCATCAATAAGAGGCTTTGAATAGTTGTTTTTTATAGAAACCTGAGAAAGTCCATGAAGAACATCCAAATATGCTATACACTTAGCGTTGTACACAATATCTTCAATTTCTTTTAATAGCTGTGTTATTAAATTAGAAAATATCTGCTGCTCCAATTTTAATATTTTTTCCTCAGCTCCTAGTATTTTTTCTTCGTAAATTTTGAGCTCTTCAGTAACATATCTTTCTGCAGAAGTCAAGGTTTGCTTTCTAATCCACTCTTCAGGAACTTTATCTTTATGTGTATTTCTAACCTCAATATAATATCCAAAGACATTATTAAAAGCAATTTTTAAGCTGCCAATTCCAGTATTCTCTATTTCTCTATTTTGAATGTCTAGTAATACAGACTTAGCGTCTGAAAGAAGTAATCTAAGCTCATCTAATTCGATGTTAAACCCTTCTTTTATTACTTGCCCCTTACCAATTACAACTGGTGCTTCTTCAAAAAGAATTTGATTAATTTTTTCAATAACACTGTCATTATTTCTTAAGCTTTTTGCCCAATTATTAAGCTGTTGATGATTTAAGGAAAGTAGTTGGTCTTTAAGAGGAACTATTAATTGAAGAGATTTTTTAAGTTGGTTGAGTTCTCTGGGGGTTGTTTTTAACACTGCTAATCTTGAACACATTCTTTCCAAATCTCCAATTTCTGAAAATTGAGTCTTTATAAAATCATGGATTTTTGAGTCTTTAATTAAATACTCCACCATGTCTAATCTGTCATTTATTTTTTTGGAGGAAATTAAAGGAAATAACAACCATTTTTTAAGAAGTCTTCCACCCATAGCAGTAGAAGTTTGATCTAATACTTCAACCAAAGTATGTCCATTGAAATTAGAGGAATGTATTAATTCTAAATTTGATATGGTAAAGTCATCCATCCAAAGATGATTGTCTCTTTCAATCCTTTGAATACTTGAAACATGGTTTGTGTTATGATGCTCTGCAGTTGTTAAGTAATGTAATATGGCTCCAGCGGATATAATAGACATATTCATATTGGATATACCAAAACCTTTCAGTGATTTGGTGCCAAATTGATGGTTTAACTTTTCTAAAGCAAAATCTTTTTGAAAAACCCATTCATCTAATCTAAAAGTGTAAGCCTTGGTCTTAAAATTATCTTGAAATAAAGAATCACTATTTCTAGTGTAAAGTATTTCAGAGGGTGAATAATCATGAATTAATTTTGAAATGTATTTTAATTCCCCTTCGGCAACATAAAATTCTCCGGTAGAAATATCTAAGAAAGCAACTCCTGTTTTGTCTTTAGAGAAGCTTAAAGCAGCTAAAAAATTATTTCCTTTACTTTCTAGAAGTTGATCTGTTAGCGCTACTCCAGGGGTAACCAATTCAACAACTCCTCTTTTAACTATTTTTTTCCCTTTCATTGGAGCTTCTAACTGGTCGCATACCGCCACTCTATGACCTGCTTTTACTAATTTTGGCAAGTAATTCCCTACTGAATGATGAGGAAACCCTGCTAATTCAATTTTGGAGCCTCCATTATTTCGAGCAGTGAGAATTATTCCCAAAACTTTTGATGCCTTAATCGCATCCTGACCAAATGTTTCATAAAAATCTCCCACTCTAAATAAAAGTAAAGTATCAGGGTACTTACTTTTGATCAAATTATATTGTTTCATCAAAGGAGTTTCTGATTTTACTTTGGACATTTGTGCTTTATATAAGTTCTAGATATGTTTGTAAAATTAAACTAAATGAATATTCTAGCAAATGAATAAAAAATTAAAGTTAGAAGAACTAAATAGGCTTAGCATTGAAGACTTTAAAAAATCAGCTAAAGATCCAATTATTGTTTTACTTGACAATGTTAGAAGTCTCAATAATATTGGTTCAGTTTTTCGAACTTGTGATGCTATGGGTATAAGTAAAGTTTATTTATGTGGCATTACTGCACAACCACCACATAGAGAAATAAGAAAAACAGCTATTGGAGCTACTAAAAGTGTAGATTGGGAATATGCTGAAAATGCCTTAGAAATAATTAAAAAATATAAAAAATTAAATTATTCATTGATAGCCGTTGAACAAACATCTAAATCAATTTCTCTTGAAAATTATGCTCATAATATGGGAAAAACTTTACTTATATTTGGCAATGAAATTGATGGAGTATCACAAAATTTGATAGACGAATGTGATATTAGTTTAGAGATTCCTCAATATGGTACGAAACATTCTATGAATATTTCCGTAACAACAGGTATAATAATTTGGACCTTAAAAATGCAAAAATTATCAAATCAACGTTAATAGTTTTTATATTTGCAGATATTTAAATTGAAAAAAAGA
>NYYE01000075.1 GCA_002686655.1 Crocinitomicaceae bacterium
TGCAGAAGAAAAGTTTGACGGTTCCTATGTAACTACTACTAGTTCAGACATAGAAATGATGTATGACTCTTGGAATAGTCAGGGAATGCAAACTGTAGGTCTTCGTTTTGATAATGTAGTAGTCCCAATTAATGCAACAATAATAAATGCCTACATTCAATTTACAGCTGACGCTTCTAATTCGTCCAGCGTTTCTATAACAATTAAAGGAGAGAATAATGCAAATTCTCCTACATTTTCAAACACACCTAATAATATTTCTGGTCGTTTTACAACAGATACTAGTGTTGTTTGGAATCCATCGTCTTGGTCTAATAATTCAGCAGGTACTAACGAAAGAACCCCAGATTTATCTTCCATAGTAACAGAAATAATAACTTCTAATGGCTGGCAAAGTGGAAATCCAATTACATTTATTATCACAGGCACTGGTAATTCTTCTGACTTAAGAAAAGCTGATTCATTTGATGAAAGTGCTTCCCAATCTGCAAAATTAGTTATAGAATATTCCCCTAATTATAATGTTGATTTAGCTATTAACTCTTGTATTTCACCAAATTTGAATATGTATCCCGATTCAGCTACTACTGTTCAGGTGGATATTATAAATTATGGAAATTTAGATGCTAATAACTACAATGTGTCCTATTCAATAAACGGAAATTTAATAGCATCAGAAGTGGTTAATACTCCATTATCTATTGGTCAAAATATTTCATTTAGTTTTGCTCAAACAGCTGATTTTAGATCTATTGGATCTTATATTTTAACTGCAGAAGTAACTATTTTAAATGATGAAGATACACTCAATAATATACTAACAAAAAACATTTCAGTTATTAATGAAATCGATACTTTATTTTTTAATCAAGGTAGTCACTGGCGATATTGGGATGTAAGTTCAAATATAGCTTCAGGTTGGAATGACTCGCTATTTAATGATGATTCTTGGCCAGTGGGTTATTCTCAGCTAGGATTTGGGGAAGGTGACGAGCAAACTTTACTTAATAATGGTTTAATTGGATACTATTTTAGAAAAAAGGTAAACATTATAGATACTGGACAGTTAAATGATATTTATCTACATATGGTTCACGATGATGGTGCTATAGTTTATATAAACGGACAGGAAGTACTTCGCACTGAAATGATTCCATTAGGAGCTATAAATAACGCTACACCAGCAAGACAGAGTATTAATGAGGACAATGAAAATAATTTTTACACCTATAAAATAAGTTCGAGTTATTTCACTAATGGAATTAATACTATTGCCATATCAATACGTAATAGAAGTGCATCTAATAATGATGTGTCATTTGATTGTTATATAACTCCTAGTTTTTTATATGATTATGATGGCCCATATGTCTCCTATAATAATGGAATTATTATTGTAAATGAAATTACCCCATCAGGATTAATAACTAATACTTACAATTCCTCTAATGGTCTGCAATTAACATGCACTCTTCCTCACATGAATACCAGTTTTTCTTTCAATTTAAAATCACAAATTGTAACGGAACCGTCTACTTATCCTATAACTCCATCAAAATTTTTAGCTATTTCTGATTTTGATGGTCATATTGAAGGTTTTACAATGATACTAAGAAGAGAAGGCATTATAGATAGTGCATTTAACTGGATTTACGGAAATGGTCATTTAATAATTAGCGGAGATTTATTTGATAGAGGATTCCACATTACAGAATGTATGTGGCTTTTATACAAATTAGAAACAGAAGCACAGTTGCAGGGTGGTAAAGTTCATTTGATTCTGGGTAATCATGAAATTATGAATATGACTGATGACTGGAGATATGTTGAAGTTAAGTATTTTAATAATGCTAGTCTTATGGGAAAAAGAATGGCTGAACTATATGATTCTGATACAGAGTTGGGAAGGTGGTTAAGATCTAAAAATATAATAGAAAAAGTAGGTAAATATGCTTTTTTACATGGAGGCATTAGTCCTCAATTGGCTGCATTGAATTTAACTTATGATGAAATTAATGATTATGGAAGAATAGAAATTAATGGATTATCATGTCCCAATAATGATTGCATCACTGTAAATGGTTCTAATGGAATATATTGGTATAGGGGAATGGTATACCAAACTTTAACCCAACAACAAGTAGATGAGTTTTTAGATAGTCTTGATGTGCAAAGAGTTATAGTAGGTCATACTAAGGGTAGCACTATTCGGTCTATGTATAATGATAGAGTTATGGCAATTGATATGTATCATGTTGATAATTTTAATAATGGCTACATGGAGGCCTTACAATTTGAACTAGGTTGTTTTTATATATTTCATACTGATAATGTCAATGATACTTATACACTATTAGGTGACTGTGATAGTTATTCAAATGTTTTAGACGCAAATGTGAATAATGGCTTTAATATTTTTCCCAATCCCAATTCAAATATTTTAAATATAAAATTCCCATTTGAAAAACTTGGACTATCTAACTATAAAGTCATAGATGTCAATGGCAGCATAATAAGTTCTGGAGTCATTAATTCAGAGTTATCTAATATTGACATGAGTTCATATTCGGAGGGGACATATATTTTAACAATTACCAACTCGAAAAAAGTTATAACAGGAACCTTTATTTTAAAGCATTAATTAAATATATGAGGGAAATTATTTTATCAATTACAGTATTTTCACTTTTAAATATTTCATCTACTTACTCACAGAAACCAACTTTAAAAAATGACAATATGATTTTTAATTTTAATTCTGATAATTCATTAAAGAATTGGAACATAGTTGATGATGATGTAATGGGTGGAGTTTCATCAAGTAATATTGTTGTTAACAAAAATGGAATAGGATTATTTTCAGGTCATGTATCTACTAAAAATAATGGTGGTTTTTCATCTTTAAGACATCAATTTAAATTAGTTAACATCTCTAAATATAAAAGTTTTGTAATTAGAGTAAAAGGAGATGGTAAAAATTATCAATTTAGAGTTAAATCAAATATAAATGAATACCATTCTTATAAATATGAGTTCAAAACAAATAATACATGGCAAAATATTGAAATTCAATTTAACCAATTAGAACCCACTTTTAGAGGGAGAATGTTAAACATGCCAAGTTTTAGTAATGTTACTTTACAAGAGATTTGTTTTTTGATATCAAATAAAATAGAGGAAGATTTTTCTCTTGAAATTGATTATGTGAAAATTCAATAGTTTAAAGTTAATGATAATTGTATTAGATCATTATACCAATTCTGAAGAATCCATTAAAACCTTAATAAAATCTTTTAATAAACAGTTAGAGTTGAAAAGTACCATTGGTCAAAAAATTAAAAATACAAGAGGAGGTGAGCAATTGTCTTGGATAAAAAAGTACAACGGACTTTTTATACATGAGTGGGGCTTCAAGGAAAAAAAGAATAAATAATAGCTACTAGTTATTATTAGGAACCCTCCCTTGGTTCCCCATTCCGTCTAAATCTATGTTGTCTTGATTTAAGGAGTCAAGGTTGGGATAATTTTGCTCTTTTTGTTTCTTACCGTTATAAATAATATTCCAAATCAAAAAAATCAAATAGATAGAAAAAAGTAAAAATCCAACACCAAAAAATACTAAGCTCATAATCTCCTGATTTGGTTAATAGCTATGGTAAATAATAAAATTGTTCCTGGCCAATGAGCCGAGTACTGAGCTTCTTCAGTCCTTCCAGTTAATCCTAAACCTACAGAATATAACAAACAAGCAAAAGCTATAATAATTGGATACCATTTTAGGATAAAATCTTTCATACTAAGTTTTTATTTAAATATATTATTTTAAAATTAATAATGCAATTACATAGTTTTTTAATCTAAATTTCTATAAAATCACTTAAACAAAAATTTTAAAAAAATCGATTCAAAACTAATTTTGATTCAATAGAATTTCGCTGACATTTTTTTTGATGTCATCACATATATCATCAACTGGAAGGTCATTGGGGTCGTTTCCAAATGGGTTTTCTATTTCTTCTGCAAGTAATTCTAAACTAGCCAGTATGTAAAGAATAAAAACACAAATAGGTACAGTCCAATAATAGAATAAGCTGGCTGTTAGTCCAAATGGTAATGAAAGAGTATAAACAAAGATGAATTTTTTTAAAAAAATATTATATGAGTAGGGAATTGGAGTTTTCTTTATTCTTTCACATGCACCAATTATTTCAGTAAAGTTTTTGGTTTCATTATCTATTGTTATAAAAATATCTCCAGAAATTATTTTATCATCGAATAATGATTTATTCATTTTAAAAATATCTCCAATAATTTTATTTGGAGCGTGATTAAGTTGTTTTAATGATTCTTTATTGAATATATTGGTGTTTTCTAATTCTTCTAATTTAATATTATCTCTAAGGTGCTCTTTCATAGAAAAACAGTAGTTGGAAATCATTTTAGAATACATTTTTCTTTTTTTTATATCATTAGATGGAACTAAAGAGTTAATTTTTAAAGCTAAGTTTCTTGAAGTGTTTACTAACGAACCTAGTAATTTCCTTCCTTCCCACCAGCGATCATAAGCAGTATTGGTTCTGAAAACTAGTAGTAAACCAATAATAAATCCAACTAGAGAATGAACAGTTATAGAGCTTTCAAACTTTAAATAGTTTAATTCTACATAAACAACAGCAGTTGTAAACCCTGCATAAATCAATAAAACATAGATTAACTTCCTTAAAGTGTCACTTTTGTGAAACTCAAATATGAGTCCAAACCATTCTTTCGGATTGTATTTAATCATTTTAAAGTTATTATTAACTAATTTAAAATTTTAAATTATAACCATTATTTAGTATAAGTTATTTTAACATATATTTTAATAAATCTTAGTTTGATTTGTAAGAACCTCTTATTCTACTAAGGCTCTGTTGTGTTATACCTAGATAGGATGCAATATGATAATTGAGAGCATACTTTTCAATATTAGGAAATTGTTTTTTTAATAAATCATACCTTTCTAATGAAGACAATTGCAATTGATTTAAAATTCTTTTTTGTAAACTTACAACGTTACGTTCCAAATTTTTTCTATGTAGTGTTTCTATTTCAGGAAACTGTGAAAATACAGTTTCAATTCCTTCATTTATGGAGACTTCAATAACTGTAGCATCTGAAATAGATTCAATAAGTTGTGTGGATTTCTCATTGTTAAAAATAGCAATGTAATCACTGATCCAATTGTCTTTTAATGCAAATTGAAGGGTATGTTCTTTCCCGTCTTTTGCAAATGCATAGGAACGTAAACAACCATCTAATACAAAAAAAGTTTTATCTACAGTTTGATCTTGATTAATTAAGGTATCTCCTTTATTTAGATTTTTAACTTTTGCAGTTGAATTTATATAATCTTTAAGTTCCTTTGATAAAGTTGACCTTTTGGATATGTAATTAAAGAGTTGTTCCACAAACTAAACTAAAATAGTACAATGTTTATATTCTGTAAATTTATGATTACTATATTTAGAATTAATTAAAGAATGTTAAAATTCCACTTTTAAGTATAAATCTAAAAATTAATGATTAATAAAACCATCCTAATTTTTTTACTTAGTTTCCAATTCAGCTATTTTCATGGTCAAAATAAAAATTCCAGATGGAACAATGAGGATTATACAATTCATAATTATAAATCTTTTCAAAAATTAGAAATAATTCATCAGGAAATTAACAAAAATAATATTGATAATAATTTACTAAACGCTGCAATATTTTATGCTACAAATATTCAAAGATCTAAGTATAAAAGAAATGTTTTTATACACTCAAAATCCTTAGAAAAAGCAGCTCAGGATCATTCGGAAGATATGGTGAAATTTAATTTTTATTCTCACACTGGTAAGGTTAAAGGCAAAAAAACCATGTCTAACAGGTTAAATAATGTAGGAATAGTAAACGCCTATATGGCAGAAAATATTTTTGATTTTTTTCTAACTAATCCTACATATTGGACAATGGCTATTGGTCTTGTTGATGGATGGATGAAATCAAAGGGACATAAAGCCAATATTTTAAACAAAGATTTAATCTATTTAGGATGTGGATCTAAATACTATTTAAATAAACAATTTCCAGATTATTTCTATGTCAAATCTACACAGAATTTCTCATCGAAATCTGGTAGTTTGTAAATCAATTTTAAATAATAATAATTGATAATTTGAGCAATTTTTAAATGAAAGTAAAGGTTTTAAAATTTCAGAATACAGAAATTAAATTTAAAAAAAGTTTGAAAGCTAAAAATTTATCAATTAGCATTAAACCTTTTGTTGGAGTAGTGGTTACTGTTCCCATATTTTTATCTTATGGGACAGCAGAAGATTTTGTTTTGAAAAAAATAGACTGGATTAAAAAAAACCATTTAAAAATGGTTCAAAAGGAAAAATCACATACCATTTTTGATTTCTCAACTAAATTCAATACAAGAAATCATATAGTATTGATAAAGCCCACCATAAATGATGATTTTTCTATTCAAAATATTCAAAATAAAATCATTATTTGCATTCCTGAAACTAAAAATATTTTATCATCAGCATCTCAAACATATATTAGAAATATAATTATTAACACTTGGAAAAAAGAAGCTCAACAGTTTTTACCTCTTAGGGTAAATGAATTAGCTAATCAATTTAATTTAAAATTTCAAAAGATTTCTGTAAGAAATACTAAATCTAGATGGGGGAGTTGCTCATACAATAACAATATCAGCCTATCATTACACTTAATGAGAATTCCTGATAAATTAATTGACTATGTGATTTTACATGAACTAACTCATACTATAATAAAAAATCATAGTAATGTTTTTTGGGAAACCTTAGAAAAAGTTTGTGAAAATTCCAAACAGTTAGACAAAGAACTAAAAAATTATAATTTGTCTATCTTTTAGTCAATGAATAATCCCTTAATTAAAAGAGATGCACTGGAGGGATTCGTTGCCAAAGGAATATCATGAACATCACAAAGTCTCATTAGCATAGATATATCAGGTTCATGAGGATGTTTTTCTAAAGGATCTCTAAAGAAAATTACCATATTACATGTTCCGTCTGCTACTTTAGACGCAATTTGTGCATCCCCGCCTAATGGACCAGAAAGCAAAGGAGTTACTTCAAACCCAGCTTTGGCTACTTTTTTTCCAGTAGTTCCAGTAGAAATTAATTCTATTTCATTTTTATGAAGAATATGAGCTTGTTCATTTAAAAATTGAACCATTTCAGCTTTTTTCCCATCATGAGCTATAATTGCAATTACCATTTATGTATTTAAAATGTAATGATAGTTAATATTATATAACTCCTGCTCCTTGTCTAATTATTTTTGGTTTACTTTCTCTACAATCTATAATCGTCGAAGCAACATTGCTTCCAAATCCACAATCAATAACAGCATCTACTTGGTTTTCATGCCTTTCAAATATTGTTTTTGGATCGGTTGAATATTGAATTATTTCATCATCATCATTTACACTAGAGCATATTATAGGATATCCTAATTCATTAACTAAATGTTTAACAAAACTATGATTAGGTACTCTTACGCCTAATTCTTTTTTTTTGTTATCAAATATTTTTGAAACAGAATTATTAGCTTTTAATATAAATGTGAAAGGCCCAGGAAGACTACTTTTCATCATTCTAAAAATGTTTCTATCGATTGGGTTAGTAAATGATGATATGTGACTTATATCTTTACAAATCAAAGAAAATTTAGCCTTATTTAGTTTTACGTTTTTTATACTAGCTAATCTTCTTATTCCTTTTTTACTTTTAATACTTACAGCAAAAGCATAAATAGTATCGGTAGGTATTACTATCAATCCATCATTTTCAAGAATTTTAATGATTTTAAGAATTGTTCTTAAATCAGGATTTTCTGAAACAACTTCAATAATCATTATTATTTATCCATTGACTTTCTTAAAATCTGCTAAAAACTTTGCTAATCCTATATCTGTAAGCGGATGATTTAGCAAAGCAGTAATGGCACTTAAAGGTCCAGTCATAACATCAGCACCAATTTCAGCACACTGAATTATATGCATAGGGTGTCTTACAGAAGCTGCAAGAATTTCAGTATCAAACAAATAATTATCATAAATTTCTCTTATTTGTGCTATTAAGTCCATTCCATCTGTACTGACATCATCTAATCTTCCAATGAAAGGAGAAACATAAGTTGCACCGGCCTTAGCTGCTAAAAGAGCTTGTCCAGCAGAAAAAATCAGCGTACAGTTGGTTTTAATACCATGGTCTGTAAAATATTTTATGGCCTTTATTCCATCTTTAATAATAGGAACTTTAACAACAATATTTGAATGTAATTTAGCTAATGCCTCACCTTCTTTAATCATTCCATCAAAATTGGTTGAAATTACTTCGGCACTCACATCTCCGTCAACAATATCACATATTTTTTTATAATGATTAATTATATTCTCGTTTCCTGATATACCTTCTTTAGCCATTAATGAAGGATTGGTAGTAACACCATCTAATATCCCTAAATCTTGAGCTTCTTGAATCATTTCTAAATTAGCAGTATCTATAAAAAATTTCATTTTTAATTTTTAGAATTATTTCATGAAATTAATCATATTTAAAAGGCTCTATTAATTTTTTTTTAAGTAGTTGCTAACAATTAATTAGAATACAAAACACACTCACATTTACAAGAATTATGGTATTGAAGACATTTAAAAGATTTATTACATTTTCTTTTCCAATATTTACCTAAACTTTTGATTTTTTTAAGACCAAATTTGATATTTATTTTATGTGCTGGTATTTTATTATCTACCTTCCATGCATAGGCAATGACTTTTTCATCATTTTTAACAATGTTTTTAAAGAAATAATTTGTTAATAAAGAGCCAATTTTTTTCTTCTGCCATTTATGTTTAATAGCTATACAATCTATAATTATTTTCTTTTTTATTCTTTTTGTAGTAAAAAAGCCTACAATTTTATTGTTTTTTAAAGCTATTAACTTAATGATGTTATCTTGTAAAAAGAATTTTTTAGTATGATATCCATCTCCAAATAATCTTTTAGAAATGGCAAGACAATGATTAATTTCTAGTTCATCTAAAAGGGTGGTTTCTTTTACTTCAATAGACATTTAATGTAGAAGATACAAAAAAAAGGGCAAGCTACTCATATCGCACCGCTCAACCATTTACCCTTGCTATGTTCCCATCCTGGGGGATTCAACAGGAGCTGGTCGTATGAGACTTGCCCAATACAAATGTAGAATATTATTTATTCTTGAGGTATGTTTTTATGATAATTTCTTCCAAGAATTGTTCCCAAGACTCTTGCTTTCAGTTCAGAACCAAAAAGAGGAGTATTTTCACTTTTAGAATTGTTATTTTCTCTATTATATGTCCATTTTTTTGCTGGGTCAAATAAAGTGATATCTGCTTTATGACCAACTTTAATTATAGGAACCTCACATTGTAATATAGTTCTAGGGTTAATGGACATGCATTGAACAATTTTTTCTAATCCTAAATAGTCACTCAAGTAGGTGATTGCTAAGGGAAAACAAATCTGAGTACCAATCATTCCAAATGGCGATAAACTGAATTCAACTTCATTTATTTCTTCCTCATGGGGTTGGTGATATGATGTAATTACGTCTATAACTCCATTTTTCACCCCTTCTAGTAGTGCATTTCTATCTTCTTTAGTTCTTAGTGGGGGAAGAATTTTAAATCGACTATTAAATCCTTCTAATACTTCATCGTCAAAAAGTAAATGAAATATGGAGGTTCCACAGCTAATATGTTTTTGAACTTTCTTTGCTTTTTCCAATTGCTTCACAGTATTTTTAGATGATAATATATTAAAATGCAATCTTCCTTCATGATAGCTATTTATTAATAAGTCTCTACTTAACATAATTTCTTCAGAAAGTTCAGGTATTCCTTCCAAACCTAATTGAGTTGAAACAATGCCTTCGTTTATTTGTCCACTTGGAGAAATGGATTGATCGTATGGAAATGAAATGATTAAACCATTAAAATTTTTTGCATATAAAATGGCTCTGGAAAATAAACCACCATTCACTACAGGTTCCATACTATCTGTAAAAGCAAGAGAGCCTGAAGTATACATGTCAAACATTTCAGAAAGTTGTTCCCCATTAAGACCTTTTGAAAGTGCCCCATATGGAATGACGTTTAACCCTAATCCCTTACTAGAATTGATACAAAAAAGTATATCTGTTTTTTGATCTCTTGGAGTTTGTTTAGAAGGCTGTAGGCCTAATCCAGTAAATCCACCTGAAATAGAAGAAATAAATCCAGATTTTAAAGTTTCTTTTTGTTCATTGCCAGGTTCAGGAAAATCTACAGAGAAATCAAAAAGTCCAGGACATACATGAAGATCATCTGATTTGATAATTTCTGCATTATCTGCTTTAATATTTTTTTCAATATTATCTATTATCCCATCAACTATCAATATGTCTTTCTTAAGATTTTTGTAATTAGAATTGGGGTCAATAATTATGGCATTTTTAATTAAAATAGTAGACATATCATGTAAATTTTTTAATTATTATAATTTCTAAAATTAGAAATATTATACCCAAAAGAATAAAATATTTCCAATATTCATTATTGTTGTTTTTTAATGAAATTATTTCTGGATATTTTTTTTCACTTATATTCCAAAAGTTTATATTTTGTTCAAGTTTTAAATTAGTGATTTCTTGAGTAAATTCGTTGTTTTTAATAAAATTCATTTCTGATTCACTTTTGGTTCCATTAACTGAAATCACATCAATAAGACTATCTTTTTTCATTAAGTAATAATGTCCTGAAAACTGAATTTCATTTTCTAAATAAATTATAGAAATTCCCTTATTGGTAGAAACCTTAGGAAAGAATGATATGGTTGGCTTTTTTAAGTCGTTTATAATTTTAATATCTCCATTTTGTTGAAATTCTTTTTTAACTCTTATACTATTTAGTTTATTTATTTCATATTGTTTTATAAAATCAGATGAAGATTTTTCTTTAATTCTCAACATGATAGGAACAAATAAAGCGTGCTCTTTAAAATTAGAAACGGAACTATTTAAATTGGAGGTGAAATAATAGAAGTCACTATTTTTTTTAGAATATTTAATCAATAATGGGTCGCCATTAGAAAAATTAATTAAATAATTACTATTTGGTGTTTTACTTAATATATAATGATAGTTAAAATAGGGGAGATCAATGTTGTCTTTAAAACTTGAGAATATATTTTTGAAATAATTTTTATCAAAAGATTCAAAATCCAATTCTAGTTTTGAATTTTTTAATTTATTGAATTTTATATTTAAGAAGTTATTTAATTCTTGATATTTTAAATTTTCAGAAATAGAGGGTAGAATTAATATGTTTTTATTGGAAAAAATGGTATTAAGTAATTGCTTGTCAATATTTATAAGTTCGTTGAGAATTATTAAATCGGCATTTAAATCATAATCATTATATCCTTCTTTAA
>NYYE01000076.1 GCA_002686655.1 Crocinitomicaceae bacterium
ACAGGGGATATGAAAATATTGAGCAAAGATTATTGAACATAGGTGCTCAAATAAAAAGAATCACTTAAAATTGGAATGATTTTTGATTTAAATTTAATTATGAAAACTTTAAATATTCTTATTCTAAATATTATCATTTGCATTAGTTCTCTTTCTGCACAAGAAATTGTAGGACTTAATATAGGCAACACTGCGCCTGAACTCGAATTTAGCGACCCAAATGGAGATAGCATTAAACTATCATCTTTAAAAGGTAATATTGTTTTAATAGACTTTTGGGCTTCTTGGTGCGGACCATGTAGAAGAGAAAACCCGAACGTTGTTAATGCTTATAACAAGTATTCTAAAAGCAAGTTTAAAAATGCCAAAGGTTTTAAAATATACAGTGTTTCCCTTGATAAAAATAAATCTGCATGGATAAATGCTATAAAGCAAGATCAATTAAATTGGGATGAACATGTTAGTGATTTAAAAGGATGGGCAAGTCAAGGGGCTGTCAAATACGGCGTAAGAGGAATCCCTTATAATTTTCTTTTAGATGCGGATGGTAAAATTATTTCTAAAAATCTAAGAGGTTTGGCTCTACATCAACAACTTGACAAACTCGTCAAGTCTCTCTAGAAGATATTATTCTGACAATTTCACTTATTCAGTATGACACAATGTCTACTTTTTAAATTGGTTCGTATTTTGTATATCTAGTTTTAAATAAATTAAGAAATGAAGTCAAAAAAGAAGGGAAAAGCTAAAGAAAATACAGAAGAAAAAATAAATATTGATGCTGATTCTCAAGAAACTCAAGAAACTCAAGAAACTCAAGAAACTCAAGAAACTCAAGAAAGTGTAGTAAAGGAAGTTAACATTGATTTTAAAGATAAATATATCAGGCTATATTCTGAATTTGAAAATTACCGAAAAAGAACAGCAAAAGAAAAAATAGAAATCATCACCAATGCAAGCGAGAATGTTATCAAAGAAATTCTGCCTATCGTTGATGATTTTGAAAGAGCAATTTTGAATAATAAAGATGTTTCTGATGCTGAAAACATTAAAGAAGGTTTAGAATTAATATATAATAAACTGAATAAAACACTGGCCAATCAAGGTTTAAAATCTATGGATTCAATTGAAAAGGAATTTGATGCTGATATTCACGAAGCCATCACAAAAATACCAGCTCCCAAAGAGAATTTAAAAGGCAAGGTAATTGATGTTATAGAAAAAGGATATACCATTAATGAAAAGGTAATTAGATTTGCCAAAGTAGTGGTAGGAGAATAAATAGCTATGAAATGAGTAAAAAAGATTATTACGAAACATTAAACCTTTCTAAAAACGCTTCAGAAAGTGAGATTAAAAAAGCTTACAGAAAACTTGCCATTAAATTTCATCCTGATAAAAACAAAGGAGATAAAAATGCTGAACAAAAATTTAAAGAGGCAGCAGAGGCTTATGAGGTTTTAAGTAATCCACAAAAGAGACAACAATATGACCAGTTTGGCCATGCTGCTTTTAGTGGGGGTCAAGGCTTCAGTGGCGGTGGAATGTCAATGGATGATATTTTTGACCATTTTGGTGATGTATTTGGATCTTCATTTGGTGGTGGGGGATTTGGAGGAAGAGGTGGAGGCCGAAGAGTTAGAAAAGGATCCAATTTAAGAGTCAAATTGAGACTTTCTTTAGAAGATATCGTAAATGGTGTTCAAAAGAAGATAAAAGTTCAAAAACTAGTTGCAGCTAGTGGTGTAGAATTTTCGACATGTTCAAGTTGTAATGGTTCTGGACAGGTTACAAGAGTAACAAATACCATTCTTGGAGCTATGCAAACTTCATCAACATGTCCCAATTGTAAAGGATCAGGACAAATGATTTCTAAAAGACCTTCAGGAGTAGATGCTTCAGGTTTAGAAAAAAAAGAGACTATTATAGAAATCGAAATACCCGCTGGAGTAGAAGAAGGAATGCAACTGAGTATGCAAGGAAAAGGAAATGAAGCTCCTGGTGGAGGTGTTCCAGGTGATTTAATTGTAGCTATTGAAGAAATAGAACATGACCATTTAGTAAGGAACGGAACAGATTTACTGTATCAATTAGGTATTACTTTCGCTGATGCAGTTATGGGTAAAACTGTGGAGATTCCAATGGTAAGTGGAAAAGCTAAGATAAAAGTTCCAGCAGGTACTCAAAGTGGTAAAAACTTAAGATTGCGATCTAAGGGAATACCTGATGTTAATGGTTATGGAAGAGGAGATATGATCGTAAACATACAAGTATTTACCCCACAAAAAATATCTAAAGAAGAAAAAGAATTATTGCTTAAATTAAATGAAAGTGATAACTTCAAGCCCAAACATAACCAAACTAAAAGCTTTTTTGATAGAATGAAAAATCGCTTTTCTTGATAGCTTTAATATAAAATGTCTTCTAAGAACATCATTGAGATTGAAAATCTTCATAAATCTTATTCCAACCATAAGGCTTTAAATAATATTAATTTAACTATTGAAAAATCAAAAATATTTGGTCTATTGGGGCCAAACGGCGCTGGTAAAACTACTTTGATAAGAATTATCAATCAAATTTTAAAACCAGATAGTGGAACTGTTAAATTTGATGGAGAGATATTATCTAGAAAACATATTCATAATATTGGATATCTTCCTGAAGAAAGAGGGCTATATAAGAAAATGAAAGTGGGTGAGCAAGCTCTTTATCTGGCTCAATTAAAAGGTTTATCAAAAAAAGAAGCCAAAAATAAACTTAATTATTGGTTTGAAAAATTAGGAACAACCAATTGGTGGAATAAAAAAATTGAAGATCTATCAAAGGGTATGGCTCAAAAAATTCAATTTATCACGACAGTTCTGCACGAGCCAAAAGTCTTGATTTTAGATGAACCATTAAGTGGACTTGATCCAGTAAACAGCTTGATGATCAAAAATGAAATATTAGAACTCAAAAAAAAGAAAACAAGTATAATTTTATCTACCCATGACATGAATTCTGTAGAAGAAATATGTGATGAAGCTGCTATTATCAATCATTCAGAAAAAATTATGCAGGGCGGTATACTAGAACTCAAAGAAAAATATCAAGAAAATTCTTGGACCATAAAATACAGAGGAAATCAGATGAGTTTTACAAATGCTGTTTGGGGAGGATGGGAAATAATTTCCCATGAGAAAATCAATGAAAATACTAATAAAGCAGAGATTAGATTGCTTAATCAATTTACCATTAATCAATTTATTAAAGGGATAGTAGATCATGTAGAAATTGTTGAAATCAATTTGAAAACTCCTACTATTCAAGAAGTATTTATAAAAGCAACTGCCAATGAGTAAAATTGGGCTTATTATATCAAGAGAATATATTACAAGAGTAAGAAAAAAGTCGTTCATATTAATGAGTTTTTTAGGCCCATTATTGATTGTTGGATTTGGATTATTTACAGCGTATTTATCAAGCGCTGAAAAAGAGAAGTATGAAATTTTGGTAGTTGATGAATCGCATTTATTTGATAGTATTCTGAGAAACTCACAAAAATACCATCTTCAATGGGCTCCTAAAGATAAAAGCTATACTGAAATTCAAGAATTATTTAAAAAAGATGATCAGTTAGATTTATTAGTGTATTTGCCTGTCAATTTAATTAAAACAAATTCTATGACAGCTAAATGTTTGTACAAGGACATCCCTTCAACTGGAGTTCAAAAACACCTTTCTGGAATTATAAATGAAGCAATTGAACTTTATAGAGTAAGTTATAATAAGATTGATATTTCTACTTATAAATCAATAAAAACCCAAATTAATTTAGATGTCGTAGATATAGAAAACCAAGCGAATAAAAATATTCAAAGAAAAGCCTTTATTGGAATAGCTTTTTCAATGTTTATATACATTTTTATATTCATGTACGCTGTTCAAGTAATGAGAGGGGTTATTGAAGAAAAAACCAATAGAATCGTAGAAATAATAATTTCTTCCGTTTCAACCTTTGAACTTATGATGGCTAAAATAATTGGCATAGGGCTTGTTGGAATAACACAATTCATCATATGGACAGTTGTTACTTTTATAATGTCATTAACTATTCTACCCCAAATAATTCCAGATAAATACAATCCTGCTTCACAATTAGAAACTGATAAAATATTAGAAAACAGTGTCACAATTGACCCTTCCAATGAAATTTTACAATTCATAATTTATGAAATTCAATGGCCTTATTTAATACTATTTTTTATATTATTTTTTCTAGGAGGTTACTTTTTATATAGTGGTCTAATGGCTGCGATTGGTGCAGCAGTTGATGAAGAAGCTGACACTCAACAGTTTTTAATTCCACTTACCATTCCAATGATATTTGCCCTAATGATGGCTGGTAAAGTTATAGATGACCCCTCTTCATCACTTTCATTTTGGTTAAGTGAGATACCTTTTACATCACCTATTATCATGATAATTCGAATAGCAATGGGAATTGGTGACAGCAGTGTAGAAGTTTGGGAAATTATTCTGAGTTTATTTTTATTAATAATAACTTTCATCTTTACAACATGGCTATCAAGTAAAATATATCGTAAAGGGATTCTTTCCTATGGGAAAAAAGCAAGCTATTCAGAAATTATTAAATGGTTACGTTCATGAAAAAAATATTAATCATTGATGACCAGAAAGCTATTAGAAATACTTTAAAAGAGATTTTAGAGTATGAAAAGCATGCTGTATATGTAGCTGAAGATGGGAAGATAGGGCTTCAAATGACTATTGAGAACAACTATGATTTAATATTTTGTGATATTAAAATGCCTAATCTGGATGGAATTGAATTTCTAAAAAAAGTCATGGAGGAAAAAATTATAAGTCCTGTGATCATGATTAGTGGTCATGGTGATATAGAAACTGCTGTCCAAACCTTAAAAATAGGTGCTTATGACTATATAGAAAAGCCTTTAGATTTAAACAGAGTTTTAAGTTCTGTAAAGAATGCCTTTGATAATAGATTACTTAAAAAAGAAAATTTATCATTGAAGAAGAAAATTAAAGCAATTTCTAATACAGAAATTATAGGAGAAAGTGATCAAATTAAATCTATCAAAGAATTGATTTTAAAAGTTGCTGACTCTGACGCAAGAATATTAATTACAGGATCTAATGGAACTGGAAAAGAATTAGTAGCTAAACAACTTCATGAAAACAGTCAAAGAAAAAATGCCGAATTTATAGAAGTAAATTGTGCAGCAATTCCTTCGGAGCTTATTGAAAGTGAACTTTTTGGACATGAAAAGGGCTCTTTTACCTCAGCTTATAAACAAAAAATAGGGAAATTTGAACAAGCTAGTCAAGGAACATTGTTCTTAGACGAAGTTGGAGACATGTGTCTTTCCGCTCAAGCTAAAGTTTTAAGAGCGCTTCAAGAAAATAAAATTACAAGAGTTGGTGGTAATAAATCAATAACCGTGAGGCCAAGAGTTATTGCTGCAACAAACAAAAATCTAAAAAAAGAGATTGAAAATGGTAAGTTTAGAGAAGATTTGTTTCACAGACTTAACGTCATACCTATACACGTTCCAGACTTGAGTTCAAGAAAAGAAGACATCGCTCTATTATGTCATTTTTTCTTAAAAAGAATATGTAAAGAACAAGGAATTCCTACTAAGGAAATTTCAGAAAAAGCTCTTATAGAATTAAAGAAAATGACCTGGTCTGGAAATATAAGGGAACTAAGAAATGTTATAGAAAGATTAATAATACTTTCAGAGAAAATAATTGACCTTAAGGATGTTAAAAAATATGTTTGAGCTAGTCTTTAAAAATTTCTTTTGCTTTTTCTATTACGTTTTTAAGTCCATCAACATCGGATCCACCAGCAGTTGCAAAAAATGGTTGTCCTCCTCCTCCGCCCTTTATTTCAATAGCTAAATCTCTTATTATAGAGGATGCATTCCAGCCTTTAGATTGAACCAAATTTTCTGAAATCATTAAAGTTATTACAGGCTTATTATTCAAATTACTAGTTAATAACAAAATAAAATTTGATAACTCACCTTTTAATTCAAAGGCTATTTGTTTCATTTGATCTACTGATAAATCTGAATGATGTTCAATTAGAGAAAAGGAATTGGATTTATCTAAATTAGAAAGAAGTTGATTCTTTATTTTTTTTAATTTTTCTTTATTGAAAGAATCTAATTCTTTTTGAAGCTCTGAATTTTTTATAACAAGTTCTTGAACTGCGCCCGATAAATCATCCTGGACCTTTAAAATTTTTGAAATATTATCAAAGGCTTCTAACTTGTTAAAAATTATTTGATCTGCTTCATTGCTAGAAACTGCTTCAATTCTTCTAATTCCCGATGAAATAGAACTCTCTGACTTAATTATAAAGTTACCTATATGAGCACTATTAGATACATGTATTCCTCCACATAGTTCAATTGAATTACCAAACTGAATAACTCTTACAGAATCACCATATTTTTCTCCAAACAACATCATAGCTCCTCTTTTTTTTGCAGTCTCTAATGGAGTATTTCTATCTTCAATTAATGGATTTGCTTCACGAATTTGTTCTTTTACTAAATTTTCGACAGCAAACAACTCATCCATAGATAATTTGGAAAAATGAGAAAAGTCAAATCTTAAATAATGCTCATTAACTAGCGAACCTTTTTGCTCTACATGCTCCCCTAAAACTGTTCTTAAAGCATCATGCAATAAATGTGTTGCAGAGTGATTTTTAGAAATTTTATTCCTTCTCTCTTCATTTACTTTTGCTTTAAAAGAAGCATTTAAATTATTTGGAAGTCTATCTACAAAATGAACAATTACTCCATTTTCTTTTTTAGTATCTACAATAGATAATTTTTCAATATTATTTTCAATATGACCTGTGTCGCCTACTTGCCCCCCTCCTTCAGGGTAAAATGGAGTTAAATTAAAAATAAGTTGAAAGGCTTCTTTTCCTTTTGTAACTATGTTTCTGTATTTTGTAACATGAACTTGTGCCTCTATATGATCGTAGCCAATAAATTCCTGAACATCATCTTCTTTAATAGTAATCCAATCTCCATAATCTTTAACAGCATCAATCTTTGATCTTTTTTGTTGATTAGCCAAACTTTTATTGAACTCTTCAATGTCTATTAATAGATTGTTTTCAGATGCAATTAATTGAGTTAAATCTAATGGAAAACCATATCTATCGTAAAGCTCAAATGCTAGTTTACCGCTTATTTTTTGATTCTTAATTTTAGATTGATTATTCACTATATCTTCCATTCTCTTAATGCCGCCACTTAGTGTTCTAAAAAAAGAGGTCTCTTCTTCTTGAATTATCTTTGAAATAAAATCTTGGTTCTTTTTAAGTTCATTAAAAACTTCACTAAAATTATTTGCCAGTTTTGGAACTAATAAATAAATAAATGGTTCTCTAAAATCTAAGAACTGATACCCATATCTAATAGCTCTTCTTAAAATTCTTCTAATCACATAACCAGCACCTGTGTTTGAAGGTAATTGTCCATCAGTAATAGAAAAGGAAACAGCTCTTAAGTGATCTACAATTACTCTAAAGGCAATATTTAAGATTTCTTGTTTCTTATTCTTAGAGTTTGGTATGTATTTCTTTTTGGAAATTTGTTCAAGATTTTCTATTAAAGGCTTAAATAAATCCGTATCGTAATTACTGGTTTTGTTTTGTAAAACCATGGCCAACCTTTCCAATCCCATTCCTGTATCTACGTGCTTTTTATTGAGTGAAGTAAGTGACCCATCTGAATTTCGGTTGAATTCCATAAAAACTAAATTCCATAACTCAACAACCTGCGGATGATCTTGATTTACTAAATCTTTACCAGGTCTTTTTAAGATTTCCTCATCGTCTCTTAGGTCTATATGAATTTCTGAACTAGGTCCACAAGGACCTTGACTACCCATTTCCCAAAAATTATCTTTTTTACCAAACTTTAATATTTGATTTTTATTTACAAGCTTCTCCCATATTTTAGACGATTCTGTATCTATTTTAGTACCATCTTTCTGATCGCCTTCAAAAACGGTTACATAAAGTCTGTTTTTATCAATGTTATAGACTTCTGTAAATAGCTCCCATGACCATTCAATGGCTTCTTTTTTGAAGTAATCTCCAAAAGACCAATTCCCAAGCATTTCAAACATGGTATGGTGATAAGTATCAACTCCTACTTCTTCTAAATCATTATGTTTTCCAGAAACTCTTAAACACTTTTGAGTGTTGGCTACCCTTTTATTTTTAGGATCTTCAAACTCTAAAAATATATCTTTAAATTGATTCATTCCAGCATTGGTAAACATAAGAGTAGGGTCATTCTTTAAAACCATCGGAGCTGATTGCTCTATATTGTGATTTTTGCCTTTAAAAAAAGAAAAAAACACAGATCTTATGTCTTTTGAATTCATTGTTTTATAAAAATTTATTCGTCGATTGTAAAGTTATTTATTTTAAAATACTTTTGATAAGTTCTTAGTTTTAAGAATTAAAATTATAATTAATAAATAACCTATGAAGTTCTATTCATTTAAAGTATTAGTATCAATATTATTCTTCTGGATTTATACTAATGAAGCTTTAAGTCAGGAAGTTAGATTAATTAACAGCACTTTTCTAGGAGGAGAAGGGAGAAACTACTACGGAAATTCTGCTCCTGATCAACTAAACTTAAAATGGAAATACTATTTAGGTAAAGGAAAAACAACCATATCAAGAAAACATGGTGACAGAGAATGGGCTGGTGCTGGTTGGACTGGGCAACCACTTTTAGTAGAAGAAGGTGACTCATTATTTATTATCCAGGGATGCTATGACCACCACTTAAAAAAACTTAATGCCGAAACAGGAAAATTAGTATGGCAATATAAATTTGACGATGTAGTTAAGGGAACTGGAACCATTTGGAATTATAAGAATGCCCCTAACAAAGAACAATCTTTTATTATTTTTCAAGGGAGCAGATTAGGTTATGGAAAGTTTTTAGACAATAAGCATATCCCTAGTTACAGAGCTATTTCATATGTAACTGGAAAAGAACTTTGGAGATTAGATGTTCGGATGACCGATAGTTACAGTAGAGATGTTGATGGTTCCTGTCTAATGGTAAATGACACTCTATATATCGGATTAGAGAATGGTATATTTACTGTAATTGATCCTAAACCATCAAGTGCTAGAAATAAAAATGGCATGCTTCAGCCTAAGATATTAAGTGAAGCTATACTGTATGAAAAAGAAGATATCTCCCACCACAAAAAAAATTTGGTGACTGAATCTTCACCATCTAAAATTGGTAATCATTTATATATTGCTAGTGGCAGTGGTCACATTTATGGTTATAATTTAGACTCAGACTCCATAGACTGGGATTTTTATATTGGATCAGATATTGATGGCAGTGCCATAGTAACTAACGATAGCTGTTTGCTGATAAGTGTTGAAAAACAATATATTGATGGTGAAGGTGGGGTATTTAAATTAGATCCAAAAAAAAGTCCTGATAAATGTGTAGAATGGTATTTTCCAGTCAAAGGGTCAAAAATAGGTAGTTGGCACGGAGGAATAATTGGAAGTGTTGGAGTAAATAAAAAGATGGAAAGCAATCAAAACTTAGCTGCTTTTATTGGAGTAAATGGACAGTTATATATTGTAGAACATGATAAATTTAATGACCAAAAGATTGTTTTCGGACCTAATAATTTAAAAAAATATAAATTTCCGAAACTTATTTATTCAGAGTTGATAAATGCATCAATTAGCACCCCTATTTTTATTAATAATAAGCTAATAGTTGCTGGTTATAACAGTATAAGGTTGTACGACACATCAACTAAACCTATTAAGTTATTAGATAAGTTTGAAGCTGAATTTGAATCAACTCCAGTAGTTCATAATAATAGAGTTTATATAGCCTCAAGAAATGGGAATTTCTATTGCTTAGGTAATTAAATAATTACTATTTAGATTTTAAAATTAAACACTGATTGTCATCAAATGTTAAAGGAGATTCAGGAAAATCTTCTTTTGAAAGATTTACTATGTAATTCCAAGCCCCCTTAGAATTATCAAAAATTGGAATACCTTCTCCAATTTGCTTTATAGGAATTACGCTTGCCGAAATAAATACTCCTTCTTTATTTAATTTAATGTCAAATATTGGGCTAACTCCATTAGGACCTTTTAGATTAAATCTGGCATAAGTACAAAAATTACCCATACTATACGATATAAACCTGTCTTTGTATAGTTCAACTGCTCTTGTTACGTGAGGACCATGACCTAAAAGTAAGTCTGCACCAGCATCAATACAATCATGAGAGAATTTATAAACGCTTCCTCTGTTGTGGCCCAAATAAATTTCATCTTCTTTTGGAGTGTGCGTAGCTTTATAACCTTCTGCTCCTCCATGAAATGACACTATGACAATATCACAAATAGAATCTAAAAAAGATACGTATTCCACCGCTTTTGCATAGTTTTTCATATTAAAGCATCCACTATTGGGTGCTGTGGAAAGAAATCCATATTTAATTCCGTTAGTTTCGAAAATAGTATATGGTTTATCAATTGAGCCAGCAAAAAACAAACCTGCACTATCTAGAATTTTAGCCGTTGATTTTCTACCTCCTGAACCAAAGTCGTTAGCATGGTTATTAGCGATACTTAATAAATCTATTCCACTATTTTTAATATTTGAAATGTAACTTTCAGGCATTCTAAATGTGTAACAAAATTTGGGATTGTTACAAGACTTTGGTTTCCCTCCAACTCCGATTACTCCTTCAAAATTTCCAAATGTTATATCTCCTTTTTCTAAAAATTGCTTCACACTATCTAATAACATTTTACCATCATTTGGAGGTAAATAACTTTTATTTGGGTAATTAGTACCCAACATTATATCACCAACTGCTGTAATACTAATGGTATCGTTTGAAGGGCTATTGGTATCTCCCAAAAAACAAAAATCTCTATGAAAATTTGCATAATTATTACAATCATAATCTAATGAAAATGATTGATAAAAAGTTAGTAGGATAAGAACTAACAAAGAAAGCCTGATATTCATAAGATTTAATTTTAATTGTTCTCAACAAACTTGGGTTAAGAAGAAGTATATTATTTAATTTAAAAATGACTAAATTTGCGCTAAATTTAAAAAATAATTGAAAAATATTAATTATAAATATAATCCTAACACCCTAGATTACGAGGAGGTAAAGTTTACATTTTGGGGTAAGATTAAGAAATTATCATATTACTTGATAGCTTCTGTTGTTCTTTCGGTTTTAATTATTTCTTTTTCTTTTTATAATATTAGATCATATATTCAGAAAGAAGCTGCTAAAGAAAACCAAAGCTTAAGACAAGAAATATCGGTTTTTAACAAGGACTTGAACCTTATTCTAGATGTACTAAATGACATCCAGAATAAAGATGATAATATTTACAGAGCCATATTTGAAGCAGATCCATATCCAGAATATAAGAGAAAACTAGGTACGGGAGGAAATCCAATTAAATTCAAAAAATATGAAAATATTGAGTACGGAGATCTTGTTGTTGAAATAGTTCAAAAAGTTGAATTAATTGAAAAAAAATTAGCATCACAATCTAAATCATTTGATGAAGTATTTGAAATAACTAAAGAAAAACAAAAAATGCTTCAAGCCATTCCAAGTATTCAACCCATCAATAACAGAGATCTTAAAAGAATTGCTTCTGGATTTGGAATGAGAATGCATCCCATTTATAAGATTCTAAAAATGCATAAAGGAATGGATTTTACTGCACCCATTGGGACAGAAATTTATGCTACTGGGGATGGTGTGGTTGAAAAAGTAGGTTGGACTGGTGGGTATGGGAAAACCATTATGATAGATCATGGTTATGGATATAAAACGAGGTATGCTCATTGTAGTAAATTCAACTGCAAAAAAGGTCAAACAGTTAAAAGAGGAGACCTTATTGGTTTTGTTGGAAATACTGGCCAGTCAACTGGACCACACCTTCATTATGAGGTCTTTAAGAACAAACGCCAGATAAATCCTGTTAATTTCTTTTTTAACGACTTAAGTCCTGAGGAATATGATAAGGTTATAGAAATCTCTTCTAGACCAACTCAATCTCTATAACATGAATTTCGTAGAATTAGATATTGATAAATCTCCAAAAATTTATTACAGTATTGGTGAAGTTGCTAGTATGCTAAGCGTTAATACATCTTTAGTAAGATTTTGGGAGAAAGAATTTGACATTCTAAAACCAAAAAAAAATAAAAAAGGTAATAGACAGTTCACTAAACAAGATGTAAAAAACTACTTTCTTATCTATCATTTAGTAAAAAAAAGAGGATATACTTTAAATGGAGCAAAAGAAGTTTTAAAAAATAATTTTTCAGAAATCAAAGATCAAAAAACAATAGTTGATAAAATGATAAAAATTAAATCATTTTTATTAAACCTTAAGGAACAACTCTAATAATTAATTATGGAAGCTAATAGAAATAATTATTCAGTATCAAAATCTCGAACGAATACCAACACATTTGTGGCCAATGTATTTTCACTAATGTTTGCAGCATTAATCATTTCAGGAATTTCAGCTGTATGGTTTGCTACTGAGAGTATGAGGTCATATATAATTAATTATGAAGGTGGATTGACAACTTTAGGTTGGATATCCATGATCGCTCCTATTGGGCTTGTCTTATTAATTGGTTTTGGATTTCAAAAATATAGTGCTAAATTTTTATTAGGAGTATTTTTAATTTATTCTACACTTACAGGGATAAGTTTAAGTACTATATTTTCTGTATACACAACTGCATCAATAGCAAGTACTTTTTTTATTAGCGCTCTTACCTTTGGAGTTATGGCTTTGACAGGTTATACAACAAAGACGGATTTAACCAAGCTAGGTAGTTTATTATACATGGGTTTAATTGGGATTATAATTGCTAGCATTGTCAATTTTTTTATTGGCAGCTCTTTTATGCATTATATAATATCTATTATTGGTGTTTTGGTATTTACAGGACTGACTGCTTACGACGTTCAAAAAATAAAAAACATTGGGAATCAAATTCAAGAAGGTTCTGAAAGTGCACAAAAATTAATGATAATGGGTGCCTTAACCCTTTATTTAGACTTTATTAACTTATTTCTAATGATGCTTAGATTGTTTGGAAGTAGAGATTAAGAATTTTTATGAAAGCATATGTATTTCCTGGTCAAGGAGCCCAATTCCCAGGTATGGGAAAAGATTTATTTGAATCCCAAAAAAGTTCTAGAAAATTATTTGAGCTTTCAAATGATATTTTGGGGTTTAATATTTCTGAAATAATGTTTGATGGATCTGAGCAAGATTTAAAACAAACAAGAGTTACTCAACCTGCAATTTTTTTGCACTCTGTTATTTTAGCAAAATCCCTTGGAGAAAATTTCAAACCTGATGTAGTTGCTGGTCACTCACTGGGAGAAATATCTGCTCTAGTAGCCAATGAATGTTTAAAGTTTGAAGATGGATTAGAATTAGTTTACAAAAGAGCTTTAGCCATGCAAAAAGCATGTGAAGAAAATCCTTCTACAATGGCTGCAGTATTAGGTCTAGAAGATTCTATTGTAGAAAAAATATGTCTTGATATTGATGATATAATAGTCCCCGCAAACTACAACTGTCCTGGACAATTAGTAATATCAGGAACTAATCGTGGTATTGATATTGCTTGTGAAAAACTTACTCATGCCGGAGCCAGAAGAGCTGTTAAATTACC